>JBKEGM010000368.1:0-3003 GCA_046710005.1 Natrialbaceae archaeon | reverse complement strand
GAGTGGGATCCGGTTCTTGCGACCATCGACCCCGTGCTAAAACCGGGCGGCCGGGTCGTCGTCTCGACGAGCCATCCTCTCCGGGACCATGTCGACGCTCCGCTGGAGGTCCCCACGACCGATCGTCACTCGACCGAAACGGGCGGAAACTAAGGGGATCCTTCTCCAACGGTCGTGCATGAACGAGACGAGACGCGCGGTCCTCGAGGCACTCGACGACGGGCCGATCACCGGACCGGCCCTCGCCGACCGACTCGACGTCTCCCGGGCGGCGGTCTGGAAACACGTCGAAGCGCTCCGGGAGGCGGGTTTCGAGGTGGAGAGTACCGACGAGGGCTACGTCCTCACGTCGATCCCGGAGTTCGGCGGAGCGGCCATCGAGTTCGGTCTGGACGCGCCATTCGACGTCGAATACCACGACGCGATCGACAGCACGAACGATCGCGCTCGGGATCTGGCTGGGGAGGGGACGGAAGACGTCGTCGTGGTCGCCGACGAACAGACCGGGGGACGCGGTCGGCTCGAACGCGGGTGGACCTCCCCGAGCGGCGGGGTCTGGCTCAGCATCGCCGTCAACCCCAGCTTGCCACCGGCCCATGCGCCGATCCTCACGCTCGCCGCTGCAGTGGCGACCGCGAAGGCGGCCCGCGAGGCCGGCGTCGACGGCGGCATCAAGTGGCCGAACGACGTCCTGGCCGGCGAGGACGATCAAAAGCTCGCCGGCATCCTCACGGAGATGGAAGGAGAGGCCGGACGGGCCAACTGGGTCGTTGTGGGCATCGGCGTCAACGCGAACGTTGAGGGTGAGGACCTGCCGCCGGACGCAACGAGCTTGCTGGCGGAGCGAGATGATTCGGTCGAGCGCCGGGTGTTCGTCCAGCGACTGCTCGAGGAGTTCGACGACCTCCGCCACGACCCCGAAAGCGTGCTCCCTGAATGGCGGGCGCTTTCTCTGACGCTCGGTCGCCGGGTCCGGGTTGACACGCCCGACGGAACGGTGGTTGGGGACGCGATGGACGTGGCATTTCCGGGGCACCTCGTCCTCCAAACGGACGACGGCCGACAAACGGTCACCGTCGGCGACTGCGATCACCTGCGCCCGGCTTGAGTTGGCGGCTAATTGCTTTCGTCGTCTTCCGAGGATGTCTCCAGATCTTCCAGGACTCTGACTCGTCCTGCAAGTTGCTCGCGATCCCTGGGCCGTTCCCCACGTTCTTCCATAGCTTCGAGTTCCTCCAGGACCTCTTCGCCGTCACCCACCTGAATCGAGAGCACCGGAACCGGAGAGGTTCGAACCACCCGTTCCGCAACGCTTCCCAGGAGCAGGCGATCGATCCCACCCCGGCCATGCGTTCCGATCACGACGAGATCGCAGTTTTTTTCCTCGGCGTACCTGACGATTTCGCGGCTTGGCGTTCCTTCGAGAAGGGCTCCCTGGACGGGGACGTTTGCCTCGGAGGCCAACTCCTCGACGCGGGCTATCGCCCGGTTCCCCTCGTTTTTGAACATGTCACTGATCCCCTCCCACGACGTCTCCATGGGAAGGCTCCCGTAACTGGCCGTATTGATCACGTAGACGGTGTGTATCGTTGCGCCCTGTTCCGCCGCCAGGTCGATCGCATAGGAGATGGCCTGTTCGACCTCCTCCGACCCGTCCGTCGGAACGAGAATCCGCTCGTACATTCGAGGTATGTGTTACGGTAACTATGGGAGGGTATTAACTGTACCCCCGGTCTGGGCTTATCCCTTTGAGATCCGGTTCGAAAGTGTGGGTCACTTACCGATCAAAGAACCACTCGCTTGACGTCGTTCGCCCCGGCTCTGTGGACGATAGCCCGAACCGGGTCTCGGGTCCCGCTGAGGTTGTGGGAATCGCCGTCGAGCACGAGCAGTTTTGCGGGGCGCCCCTCCTCGATGACGCCGAACTCCAGGCCGGCGATGGCGGCAGCGTTCGCGGTCGCCATCCTGAGGATCGTCCGGTCATCGAGGTCGTAGACCTTCGCGGCGAAGGCCATCTCGCGGAACATCGATGGGGCGTTGAGCATGACGTTGTCTGTCCCGAGGGCCACAGTTGTTCGAGCGACGTGTTTTTCGACCGGTGGAAGGCCCACTCCCGTGTCCGCGTTCGATCGCGGGCAGACCACGATGGGCGTCGCGGTTGCGTCGATCCGATCGAGGTGTCTCGGTTCCGGGTGAACGACGTGCACCAGGAAGTCGGGGTCGAGGTCGAGCGCGGCGTCGAGGTCCGAACTGTCGGCTTCACCCGCGTGAATACCGAAAAGTTTCCCCGCATCTCGTGTCGCCGTCCGCGTTTCGGCAAATTCTGAATCGTTTGCCCCGCTTGCACCAAACCCGTCACTCCGGTCCATCGCTTCGATCGTTTCGCGACCCATCACGACGGGTTCCAGTTCGACCGGGTCCGCGGCCTGGTCGAATGCGCGAACACCGTCAACACCGCCTTCACGGAACTCGATACATGCGCCCGTTCCTGTTGCTTCCATATAGAAGAGTGAGTGGCGGATCGCGGAGATGAGTTCCTCGTGGCCCGCTTTTTGGAGGAGGCGATGTTTCAGCCCATCCGGCGGGGCCACGAGTTCGGCCAGCGAGCGGTCCGCCCCTGCATCCTTCGCGATCGAGTCTCCGAGATGGGTATGGGCGTTGACGAACGCCGGGAGGACGATATCGTCACCGGCCACTGGGGCCTCTTCGATCGCAACGATCTCGTCTTCTTCGACCACGACTCGGCCTTCAACGGGATCGAACCCTTCGCCGACGAGAATCGTTCCGGTGACCTCCATACCCGATGGTCGGTTGGGGTGGCCTTGAATGACTTGCCTCGGAGTCGAGGGGGATGTTCATTACGGAGAATCAAGGAGAAAGCCCCGTCCTTTACAGTAGGTGACGAAGTATCGTTCAGGATCAGAGTAAACTCAGCCGATTCGGGACAACTGACGCTGACGCTGGAATCGAGTGCCGTCCACTCAACGGTACTTGGCGACGTGT
>JBKEGM010000367.1:0-3009 GCA_046710005.1 Natrialbaceae archaeon | reverse complement strand
TGGATCGGGCCGTATCGAGTAGAACAGTGGCCCCAATCGCGAGCAGGAAAACCCATACCACCGACGAGGAAACGCCGACGGCGACGGCGATTGCTTCGAGTGTAAACGCGTCGACTGCTAATCCGCTCCCGACGACGATCGTCCCCGAGTAAATGATCGCTAGTGGGAGCGCTAAAAGGAACCCCAGAGGTTCGAGAATCGGGGTTACCCACCCTGGAAACTCGATGATCTGGATGGCGACAAGGTACACGACCACGGCGACGCCAACGGTCGTGACCAAAGCGAGAACTCCGGTCCTGGGATGGGCCAAACTCCCGACAAGCGGCCGAGTGGGTTTGATGGTATCCGTCAGCCATGTGGCGACCGCAGCACCGAGAATATAGCTAACAACGATCGACCCGCTCACGGGTATCAGCACGGTCCCTGCCGCCAACTCGATGGTTCCAATGGACTGCTGTGGTGCGGTTGCGCCTCGGTATACAAACCAAAGCAACGGCGCGAGGAAGATTAACATGGGAAGAATTAGCGTCCGGCGTGGGGTGAGGGCGGCTTGAAGGTCCCGGCGTGGTGATAGCATGGTTGAACTTGTGTGATAGTTTCGTAGTTGTTCGTTTGGGTTTTGTGTATCGTTGTATAGTATTATCCAGTGTTGGGCGACCTTTCGTCAGCAGTTCGGGGGGTCGTTTGTATCGCTGTATGTGGTTTACGAGAGCAGGGTAAAACAGCAGAGTAGTAATGATTTATTGGTAGGACTGTCATTCGAGAGCAATCAACGGTGGTGTTTGAACAATACCGCTCGAACGTCGTCCTGGGTTTGAACGGTTTCCGTGTCTCCGTCCGGAAGGTCGACCACGTATTTCGTCTCCTCGGTGTCGGCTTCGGTCCACTTGTCGTCGTGCGTGTCTAGCAAGCTCATCATTTCGTTCAACATGTCGTCGCCATCCGAATCGTCATCCGCTTGATCCGGTTTCGCTTCCGGCTCGGTTTCATTTTCTTCCTCCTCGAACTCCGCATCTCCGTCGGGTTCGTCGGTGACGGTTTCGTCCGATTTCAGTTCCGTTTCGCTCGGTTGGCCGGTGTCGCCAATTCTCGACCCCCTGGTTTTGCTGGTGCTCGTTCCCGTTTCCAGTTTGTCTGGCGCGCCGAACGAGTCCATGAGATATTGTAACGCGTCTTTTCGATGGACCGTGCCATACGGGCCGACGATGTCCGATTCGATAGCCTCTCTGAGATCGTCGAGATACGAGGCCTGTTCCTCGGTGATTGTTAGCTCGGGCATACGTTTTCCTCCGAAGGGGTGACACATAAGCGTGGACCACCTCGGAGACGGTTTGCTCGTCGTTCGGCTATGGGAACGTGTCGACGGGGGCTGGGACGTCCCCGCCGTGTCTTCACAACAACGACGGTCGTGCAGCAAGATCAATTTACTGGACCTGCAGGTCCCACCCGAATGAATCGTCATGTCTCAATCGAAGGTGTTTGGTCTACGTCTGAGCCCGTAATACGGGTGGTCTCAACGACCGTGCATAGAACCCAGAACTTTACCCTCCCGAAATAGTAATGTACAATAATGGCAACAACGGACGATTACAATCTCGACGATCGCGAGTTCGAACCGAAAACGAGCGTCTGTCCGTTCTGTGGGGTCGGGTGTACGCTCACCTACGAGCCAAAATCCGGCAAGAGTACGGGTGAAGGAGGCCCCGTGAACGCGAAGGGCGAAATCTGTCCGAAGGGCGCTGCAGCCTTCGAAATGGTGGACAATGACGACCGACTTACGTCCCCACTCGTTCGCGAGGGCGGGGAGCTCGTTCCGGCCTCGTGGGGGGAAGCGTTCGACCGTATCGAGGACGAATTCGGTCAGGTACTGGACGATTATGGTCCTGAAGCACTCGGCTTCTTCTCCTCGTCCTCCTGCACGAACGAGGAGAACTACCTCCTCCAGAAGATCGCCCGCGTCCTCGGGACGAACAGCGTGGACAACTGTGCGCGCCTCTGTCACTCCTCGACAGTCGCTGCCTTGAGCGACCGGTTTGGGGCCGGTGCGATGACGAACACGTTGGACGACATCACCGAGGGCGACGTGTTCCTCGCAACGGGGGCCAACCCTGCAGAGCAGCACCCGGTGATCTTCCGGTCGTACCTCTTGCCGGCGATCCGTGACGGGACGACGTTTATCCATATCGACCCACGAGAGAACGCCACGACCGAGGCCGCTGATTTTCATCTCCCGGTCAAACCAGGTCACGATATTCCCCTCCTGAATGCGATGGCCAAGGTCGTTCTAGAGGGGGACCTCGTGGACGAGGGATTCGTCGAGGAACGTGTCGACAACTTCGACGTGTACGAGGAGTTCCTGGCGGACGTTGACGTCGAGGAAAACGCCGACCTCGCCGGTGTCGATCCAGACGACCTCCGAGAGGCGGCCCGGGCGTTTGGCGAGGCCGACCGCGCCGCCGCTTTCAGCGGTATGGGAATGAGCCAGCACCAGTCGGGAACCGACAACGTTCACGCACTCATCAACCTCGTCGTTCTCACCGGGAACGTCGGCAAACGTGGAACGGGAGTAAACCCCCTTCGAGGACAGAACAATGTGCAGGGTGCGGGCGACGTCGGGGCCCTCCCGGACGTGCTCCCGGGCTACGAGAGCGTTACCGATCCCGAGGCGCGAGAGCGGGTTGGCGACGTCTGGGGCGTCGAGCCACCCGCCGAACCTGGCCTTACAGAAGTAGAGGTCACCCATGGGATGGGTGAGGACATCCACGCTGCCTACGTGTTCGCGGAAAATCCTGCAGTTTCGGAACCGCACCTCTCGAAGGTCCGCGAGAAACTCGATTCGATCGACTTTCTGGTGGTACACGACATCTTCCTCTCAGAAACCGCCGAACACGCTGACGTCGTTCTCCCGGGGAGCGCCTGGGCCGAGAAAAGCGGGACGTTCACGAACACCGACCGGCAAGTCCAGCGAGTTCGGCCGATGACCGACTCCCCGCCGGGGGAAGCGCGGCT
>JBKEGM010000366.1:0-3024 GCA_046710005.1 Natrialbaceae archaeon | reverse complement strand
ACGCTCTCGGCCATCAGTGGACCTTGATGCCCCTGATTTTCGGCATCCTGGCCCATGAAATTCCCGTAATACAGGGCGTCGACGTCGTTCGGTTCGATCCCCGCATCCTCAAGGGCTCCCTGGCTGGCCTCGGCGAACATTTCCCGGCCAGTCCGCTCGGGGTACTCGCCGAATTTCGTCGATTTGCCCCCTGCAACTCTTATTGGATCCATTTACAAGACTCGACTTGGTTCTCGTCGAATGTAATACTTCTTGACTCAAGTAGTAAGACGATTGTCGAAAACGAATATCGACGTAATGGGGGCTCTTTTGTGTATATAGACGACTATCGGCAATTCCTGATCGACTGAACTCCGAATAAGTATATAGAAAATGACTATATCTCGTCCGAATTACTGGTCCGGAAAATGCTGTACTCGATCGAAGGCACCACACGCAGTGCCACTTTTGCCCGTTTACCGAGGTTATCGGTCGATCCCAACTTTGATGTTCTTTCGCTCGGCGTTCGCGTACTCGGACCTCGGTGGGGCCGATGCAATTCGATCCCGGCACGGAATCGGTGGTACCAGAGTCCTTATGCTGGAACCGGGCGGAACGAAGGCACATGACTGGGCACACGTCGGAGCGGGTTACCCTTGTCCGACTTCCCTCAGGCGTTCGAATCGACACGACGGTCCACACGTACGATGGCGCGCTTCGAGGCCCGACCGTGTACGTACAGGCCGCCCAGCACGGGCGGGAGATCAATGGGGTCGAAGTGCTGCGACGGATTCACGAACGTCTCGACCCGAAAAATATGGCTGGCAAGGTTATCGCAGTTCCGGTGGCAGACCCGCTCACGTTCGATCGGGTCAGCTACACGACACCAGAATCGCTCGACAGCGTCAACTCAAACATGAATCGCGTGTGGCCTGGGAACGCCAATGGGACGCTTCACGAGCGAATGGCAGCGACGCTTTGGGGCTACGCCGAAACCGCCGATGCTGTCGTCGACCTCCACACCGCCAGTCCAAACTCGTTGACCCACGTCGTTTTCATGGAGGGTGACCCGGAATGCCGACGGCTGGCCAAGGCGTTCGGCACCGACCTTTTGTTAGGTGAACAGGCAGACGCCGCCGCGGACGATGATTGGCACGAGCGGAACTTTGGCGGGAAGTTCCGCGTCGCGGCGACGAACGCGGGGATTCCCGCCATTACGCCGGAACTGGCCCACAATAAGCAAATCGTCGAATCCGCTGTTGAAAAGGGCGTGACCGGTCTGTTCAACGTGTTCCGAGAACTCGACATGCTCGAGAGTGATCCCGAACCCAACGGCGCCACGTTCCTGGGTCGAAACCATCTCGGTCGGGTGATTGCCGAAGAATCAGGACTGTTCCGCGTTGATCCCGACTGCCATATCGGGCAGGAGGTCGAGGCGGGCGAGCACGTGGGGATGCTCTATGATCCTCCGACGTATGAAGTTCTCCAGGAAGTCGAAACCGACCGGTCCGGTCTCATATACGATCTCACCCTGGAATCAACGGTTACGGCTGGGGAATCACTGCTTCGGGTCGCTCTGCCACGAGAAGAGTGACCGGCAGGCGGGCGACAGTAGCGAAGGGTTTTCGACAAGTGGGGTCCACATACGGAACTGATAAGTTGTTTATTATATTACTTATAGGAAAATTGAAACTGATAGGTTGTTATATGCACCCTGATCTGTAGACCCGAACGGTCCGGATGGATCGACACTGGTAGGGGGCCGGACGAACAACGGTTGGGCATGGAAGACGACATGGAGACCGTCCGACAACGGGCTCGACTCGGTCTCGGACTGTCGATCGTTGCTGGTATGGTGGTACTGGGGTGGTTCCTGACCCAGGGCGACGCGGTCAGGGGTGCCATCGCTTTCCTCTTATTCGTCGGTATTGGTGCGTGGGAATACCGCCGCCGAATGCGAAGTGAACGGATGAGACGCCCGCCGGGAATGGACAGCGGCCGACCGGATGATAGAGAGCGAAAATAATATTCGGCGAGAGTCACGGACGAATCTGGATTCATGACCAAGTGGACGAACGGAACGTCGCCCGAACAAGGAAAACGGACAGAATGCACAGGGTTCGATTTCCCCGAGGAGGGTGCTGAAGACGGAATCTATCATTCGGCCTGTGCGCCGAATTGCCGGGGCCGGTGCCCGCTGCGAGTGACTGTCCGTGGCGGTCGCGTCCGAAACGTGGAGCCACTGATCCCGGCTGCCCCGGAGGACACCCGGGCGTGTACCCTTGGGTTGAGTCACGTCCAGCGGATTTATGACGAAACCCGACTGACCAGACCGCTAAAGCGGGTGGGCTGGTCTCCGGAGGCACCAAATCCAGGGGGACGGGGCGAGGCAGCCGAGTTCGAACCGATCACCTGGGATGCGGCGCTCTCGACCATCGCCCAGACGATGGACGCAGTTGCCACCGAGTACGGGCCGGAGTGTGTCTATTTCGAGAACGGGTCCGGCGATCACGGGACCGCCGCCGAGCACCAGGCGCGACTCGCTGCGCTGTTCGGCGGGACGACCAAGCGATGGTCCATCGACGTGAACGTGGGGCAGGGATTCCGTCGGGTGGCGGGCGAGGGCTGGTTCAACGTCCGAACGAACGCGGCGACGGATCTCGTGAACGCGTCCACGCTCGTCGTCTGGGGCGGCGACGTTTTCCAGAGCCGCCTCCAACAGGACGCCTCGAAACTCCTCGACGCCGTCGAGGGCGGGACCAACCTCGCCGTCATCGACCCGATGTATACGACGACGGCCGCGAAAGCGGATCGTTGGCTTCCGGTCGCTGCCGGCAAGGACGTCGACCTGGCGCTCGGGATGATCCATGCGATCATCGACGAACAGCGCTACGACGTGGACTTCCTGCGGAAGCGGACGCTCGCTCCGGCGCTGGTGCGCGACGACGGGTCACTCCTGCAGGCCGGAGCGGTGTTCGCGGACGGCGGTGACCATCCGGTCGCAATCGACGAGACGACCGGGGAACTGACCGTTCTCGAACCCGA
>JBKEGM010000365.1:0-3045 GCA_046710005.1 Natrialbaceae archaeon | reverse complement strand
ACGATATTGTGGTTATCCGAATCCCACACCCACTCCACTGTCGTCCCGGGTGTGATCTCTAACTCGTCCGGGTCGAACACGAGTTCGCCCCCCGGGCCCACGATTACCTCCTTCTTGGGGGCTTCGCCTCCCTCATCGGTCGTGGTTTCCTCACCGTCCGTTTGTGCTGCGGCGCCCCCCGCGCCCACAGCAACCGCGGCCCCGCTGGAAACGGCGGTCAAAAAGCCGCGACGAGAGAGCGACTCGTCATCGTCGCCGGAATTCATGGAGTGGCGTAAGGCGCCACCCTCCCTCAATGCTTCGGTCCCCGTATTTTTTCGGTCACACCAGGGACATCGGGAGAACGCCGACCGCGGAGCACGTACCGAATCAGAAACTGTAATCGTGGTCGCCAGTCTCCGTGACGAGGAAGTCGTGCAGGAGATCGATCGTGGCGGCAATGTCCTCACCGTGCGCGCTCTCGGTGACAGTATGGAGGTACCGGGTCGGGATCGAAATGGCGCCAACCGGTTTCGCACCGAAGGTATTCTGGAAGCCGGCCGTGTCGGTCCCGCCAGCGGGAAGGACTTCCAGCTGATGGGTGATATCCCTGTCTTCGGCCACATCACGGAGGCGTCGGTGAACTTTCGGACTGGTGATCACGCTCGAGTCCTTGAGTTTGATCGCCGTGCCCTCGCCACACTCCGTGACGTATTCGCCCTCGTCGAAGTCCGGGACATCGTTGGCGACCGTGACGTCCAGTGCCACGGCGAGGTCCGGATCGAGGTCCACGCCCAGGGCGGTCGCACCGCGAATCCCGACTTCCTCCTGGACGGTCGCTGCGAAGTGGATCGTGACCTCCGGGGCCTCGAGTCGCTTTGCCGCCGCCAACATCGAAAACAGGCAGACACGGTCGTCGAGCGCCTTCCCAGTGACGTGCTCGCCAACCCGGGTCGTGGTCTGTTCCATGGTCACGAGATCACCGCGAGAAACACGCTCGCGCGCCGTCTCCCCGTCAAGCCCGAGGTCGACGTGCACATCTTCGACGTCATCCTCCTCCAGATCCTCCTCGTCGAGCGTGTGCGGCGGCAGTGATCCAATGACGCCCGTCAGGTCTTCGTCGTCCGTATGGACCGTTACGCGCTGGGCCTTGAGAACGCGAGGGTCCCATCCACCGAGCGCGTCGAGTTCGATGAATCCGTCTTCCGTGACGTGACGAACCATGAACCCGATCTCGTCCATGTGTGCCGCGATGGCGACTTCGTAGTCCTCGTTGCCATCGCCGTACAGGGTTCCCACGACGTTTCCCATCGCATCAGTGCGCACTTCGTCCGTCGCCGACTCGAGTTCTCGACGAACGAGGTCTCGGATCCGGTCCTCGTAGCCAGGAACCCCGCTCGTCTCCGTCAGTTCTCTGAGAAGCTCATAGTCGAAATCGAATACCGGTTCGTCGTCCATACATTCGATTTGAATTCCCAACGGGCATAAATCGATAGGAATCGGAACGACAGGCCGAAAAATCCTTTTCCCAGAGTGTGACCCGAATCAGACGTCCCGTTCGACGACGAACTGGGTGAACTCCTCGAGTTTTGCCGCCGGTTCGGACTCGAGATCGACGGCTGCAAGGTGCTCCCTGGCAGTCGCTGCCAGTGCTTCTGCTCGACACCGCGCGAACTCGATGCTTCCCGTATCCTGCATGATGTCGATCGCTTCCAGAATCTCCCTGTCCGTATTCTCTGTTGCAACCAGGATGGACTGAAGGCGCTCTGCGGCCGCCTCTTCCGCTTCTGCCACCGCATGGATGACCAGAAGCGTCTTCTTGCCCTCACGAATGTCATTGCCGAACTCCTTTCCGAAATCCCCCGCCTGATCCAGCGTGTTTTCCACGTCGAGGATGTCGTCTCCGATCTGGAACGCGACGGCCATATCCTCGGCATACTGGGCGAGGTGCCGTTCGACGTCCGTTGGCCGGTCGGCCAGAATGGCTGCGAGGCGGGCGACGATCCTGGCGAGACAGCCCGTCTTGCAGGCAGACATTTCCAGATATTCCTGTTCCGAGACGCGAACCTCGCGTTCGTTGTGCCAACAAATGTCCATCCCCTGGCCCAGATGGGTCCGGTTGAGTTCATGCGTGAGCATGTCATAGGCCCTGAGTCGCCGTTCGTCCGGCAAATCGAGCGAATCGTGCGTGATAATCTTGAGGGGGAGGAAATACATCGCGTTCCCGGCGTTCAGTGCGATGTCCTCACCGTAGACGTGATGAAGCGCCGGTTCGCCACGTCGCATGGACGCCTCGTCCTCCACGTCATCCACGATGATGGTGCCGTTGTGGAGGATTTCCGGGATTATTGCGTACCGCAGATACGCGTCGGGGTCCTCCCCGAACCCGTCCATAAGAATCAAAAACATGACCGCTCGCCAACGTTTGCCGCCTCTGTCCAGGAGTTCCCAGATCGGGTCGGCGAGCGCCCGTTGAATGCTCTCGGGTTCGTATCGATAACTCTCGGGGCCGAAAAACCACTCCAGATACTCTCGGTCGATTTCGCGCGGGAGGACCTCCGCGATCTCCTCGTCCACCCGAGGACGCCACTCGTCGAGGGTCTCCAGCATACTCAGAGGGTCTCGGGCGCGCGCCAAAAAGGGTTGCATTCCGGGACGGCAAGCGGTCTCACTCGAAATCCCGGGATGAAGCGAATCAGACACCGAGCCAACGTGGCCGGGCGACGTCTGAAGGCGACGCACTGCTCAGTCGGCGGACGACTCGAGATCGGCCGTCAATTCCCGAAGTCGGCGAATCCGTTCGTGTACCGGCGGATGGGTCCGCGGAAGGGTCAACAAGCCCGTCCCGCTAGGAACGATCGCGAACGCATTGAAGTGGCCGATCCCCCGGAGGTCCGTTTCGGGTTTGCGATCCACGTCATGCAGGGTCGCCAGGGCCTCCGCGAGAGCGACCGGCTTCCCCGTGATTGAAACGGCACCCCGGTCGGCGGCATACTCCCGGTATCGGGTCAAAGCGAGCGTTCCTGGCAGGCTCACGACAATGAGAGGAATCGCTGCAGCCACCAG
>JBKEGM010000364.1:0-3047 GCA_046710005.1 Natrialbaceae archaeon | reverse complement strand
CCGAGTTCGTTTTGCAAATACTTCACCACGTGTTCGGCGTCGCGGTCGAGTTCCTCCACCGTCTCCTGAAAGTTCTCGTAGACGCTGACGTTCCCCTCCTGGCGAACATCCGGGTCGGGGACCTGGAACCGTTCGCCTGAGCCGGCGATGTCCGGCGACTGCTCGAGCGCTCGATCGAGTTGCTCCTCGTAGTCCATGTGGAATCGAAACCGTCGATACGGTAAAACTCTGTTGAGGTGGAATCGAGTTCAGTTCGACTACCATATGGCCTGGAATCAAAAATTTCCAAACGCAACGGGGCCTGTTTCGAAGGGATCAGCGTGTTAACGCTACTCAGGATAATAATATAACCCTGGACCGGTTATCTTGAATTGATTCATGAAGAAGCAGGAACTCATTCACCTGCATGGCCTTCTCGCCGAAGTATCGAATCAGTACGAAGCCTGGGAAGAGATGACCCTTGCTCTCGAGGAGTACGAAGCGCAGGGCGTTCGACCGACGTCGATTCATCGGTCAAAAACCGATCACAAGGACGCTGTGTTCGCGCTGACCCACGGAATCACGGACGCGATGGCCGCTGAGGAACCGGCCACCGAAGAACGCGTTTCTGCTGCCGCCGACTGAACACGTCACTTCGGCGCGCCTGATGGTGAAACCCCTCCATAGACATTGCTCTCCTCACTGTCGTCTGAAAACGTTCGACGAGCATTGACCGCTCCGGGGGCATTGGAAACGCCTGAATCAAGACACGAAAACTCTCGAAACCGACCACGGATGCCTCTGAGTCGACGCCCCTTCGGTGGGCCCACTCACGTGTACTTATTCGATGAGGTCCTCGAACTCCGGCAAAACCTCCTCGTCCTCTTCCGATTCCTCGGATGGTTCGTCCGTTGACTCGGAATCGCCGTCCGACTCAGTGGATTCGTTGTCCGCCTCCGTCTCGTCGTCCTCTTCGTCTTCGTCCTCGAGAACTTCGACTTCGAGTACCTCGAGCGGGATGTTCTCGAGTCGCTGTCCGATTTCCTTTCGAGCGATCCGCTTTGCGTGTTCCTCTCGTTCGACGTTGAACACGGTCATCTCGAGTTCGAGCGCAACGAGGGCCTCGTCGGCTGCAATGAACGCAGGCTGCATTTCATCTCCGGATGGCGACGTACGCTCCCCCATGTTGATCTCGACGTAGTTGAGATCGGGGTTCAACATCTCGCCCGTCTTCGAGATGGCGATGCGGACCGCTTCGTCGGGCGTCTCCACGTCGTATACCGGCACTGCTGCCTCGACGACAACTCTACAATTCATGCCTAGATTTATCTTGTACGTAGGGTAGTATGAAGGTTAGCCTTCCAAGGGGTCGTGTTTGCGGTCCATCGACACTCTGGACGCAGGGTCGGGGGACACTCGGCGAGTCCGATTCGGGGGCCACCCGTTCCTGGTTCGAAAGGTACAAGCGCCGGAGTGGCAGACTGAACGGTGATGGAACGTGGCGCACTGGCGGTCGGGGAACTGGCTGGCGGCATCGACCTCGGCCTGACGATCGAGAGTGGCCAAACATATTTGTGGCGCCGCGAGGACGGCCGAATGTACGACGGTGGAGCGTCCCCCGTACCGGGTGAAACCGGTGCTGGGCAGTGGTACGCCACCGCCGTGGGCCTTAACGAGGATGGGATGGTAGAACGGAGGAACCCGGATGATCACGCCGTGGTCCGGGTGCGCCAGACCGACGGCCGCTTAGAGTGGGAATCGACGCACGACGCGGTGCCGATCCTTCGGGAATTGCTCCGACTCGACGACGACCTCGATAGGATCGAACGGAGCGCCCCGGAGGATCCCCTCGTCAGAAAGGCTTTCGAACCCGCCAGCGGAATGCGGATCGTGCGCGACCCGCCATTTCCAACCCTGGTTTCGTTCATTTGCTCGGCCCAGATGCGGGTCGCCAGGATACACGACATGGTCACGACGCTAGCCGAGACGTATGGAACACCAGTCGGATTCGACGGCGGGCAGTACTACGCCTTCCCAACGCCGGATCGACTCGCGGCAGCCTCCGAAGACGAGTTTCGGGACCTCGGTCTCGGGTACCGGGCACCCTACGTACAACGAACCGCCGAGATGGTCGCAACCGGGGCGGACCACCCTGAAGACGCCCACGGCCTGCCGTACGAAGAAGCTCGCGAGTTCCTCACCCGGTTCCTCGGCGTCGGTGAAAAAGTCGCAGACTGCGTCTTGCTGTTCTCGCTTGGCTACCTCAACGCCGTCCCGCTTGACACCTGGATCCGCACCGCCATCGAGGAGTACTATGGGGAGTGTGACGGGGGGAAGTACGCCCGGACCTCCAGTGCCATCAGGGACCGACTCGGCGTTCGAACGGACTCCCTGGCCGTCGACGCCGGGAGGCCGGAACTGGAGCCCCCGGCCAAAACGGCTGCCGGCGACATCCAGGGGCGCGAGGATGCGTACGCGGGCTACGTCCAGACCTATCTCTTCCATTACCTGCGGACGCGGTGACTGTATAGGAAGGGACCGGATGGGTTCCTGGCCCTGATTTCCGTGTGAGCAAACGAGGGGTGTCTACCCGCCCCAGATCAATGAAATAGTGAATATTTCTATTCCCAAGGCGGTGGCGAAAACAAACGCGGAATCGAATGGACGGTAACGGGAAGGGTTCGACCTAGTCTTCGGTTGCTTCCAACTCGGCATCCGGAGCGTTTCGCTTCACGCTCTCGATCCCGTCCCACACGCCGGTCCGACTGGCGTATCCTTGGCTGGCTGTCGCGAGGATGTTCCCGTTTCGGTGACGGAGCCGCCAGCGGTGGTCACCGCCTTCGTCCTCGTAGATCTCGAAGGCGGCCTCTCCGACGTCGATCAAATCGGCCCCCGGGAGGAACTTCCGAACCCTCTCGACGGCTTTCTTGGCCCCACTCTCGGACTCGTATCCGCCACTGTCCACGACGATATGGCTGTCCTCTGCTTCGCCCTGGATCCGCCAGCGGAAATCACCGTCTTCGTCCTCGTACACTTCGATCGCCATATCATGGATCTCCTCGCGGAGA
>JBKEGM010000363.1:0-3077 GCA_046710005.1 Natrialbaceae archaeon | reverse complement strand
ACAATCCAACAATAAAAAATTTAATAATGGTGGGTGCACATTTGTTTTCGTAGAGACCCCCATGAGGATACGGACACGGTCCGATCGGTTGGCCGAATTCGTGCGCGTGCTTCGTGGATTCGGGTTGACCGATGACGAAATCACCGCGCTCAATGGGGCACCAGTGGCCGACGGTGACCCCGAAGCAGTCCTCGATCGGACGATGCCGGATGATTTGTCGCCTCCGGAACTATTTGAGCACGTCAGGCGGACGCTGGTGGAGTCTCGCCACGGATTCGAACTGGCACCGACACACGAGCCCCGCTCGGGGTTCGTGGCGCTGTCGCTCGCGCTCGAACCGTACGGCTGTACGTTCGCCGTCACGGACAAATCTGGGCGTCCGATCACTGCGCCGGCAAGCGAGGACGGGACCTACCGCCTGTCGCTGATGGACTCGGCTGGAAACGAGCGAACGACGACCTTCGCGTATCCCGAAGGACCCCTGAAGGACACGAACGTGCCGGCGCTGACGCATGCGGTCGAAACGGATCTTCTGGTCGGCGTCAGTAAAACCTTCGTCCTATTGTCGAATACGGGGGATGGGTGGGGCTTCGTTCTGCTCGACGAGGCTCAGTTGGAAAACCTCCGACAGCAATACGGGGATCGGATCGAGGTATTCGACCACCAGTTACTGGCATCGACGCAACCTGCGGCGTATGGGGACGGTACCTGGCGGGCCGAGGTTCAGGGAACGGCAGCAATGTCCAACGAGCTCGTGGCAAGGGGTCCCGGGTCGATTCCCCTCGACCTCGAAGTATCGCCCGATGAGAGCGAGGCCGAGACTGCTGATCCTGAGTCTGGAACGATTCGGGAGCGAATTCAGGAGTTCGACCCCGACGAATCCGTAGAGACCATCGTCGACAAACTCACGAGCGAGGACGAACCGAATCGACCCGATCCGCTGTTTGTCGGTGACCCCGTCGATTCCGTCTTCGAGGACTTTTCGGACGTCCGTCTCGAACCAATGGAACATGACGAGGAAGGCAATCCCGATGCTGGGGACCAGGAACCGCCAGCCATCGATGGGGCTGTCCCGGCTGGCGATTCGGCTGCCCATAGCCGACGAGTGCTGGTTGGGGGCGGTGACGGCGGATCCGGGCCAGCGGTCGTCGTGACTGGGACCCCGGACGATCGGGACGTCGACGACGCCCTCGAGACACGGTTCGAACAGTTTAGCGATGGTCTCCCCGCCGTCGTTCCGGAGGCTGAGGGGACCAAAGCGTTCCGCTGGCGCGGTATCCAGGAGGACGTCCCTCCGGGATCGGTTTCGTCCAACGAGGGCCGCGAGGGAACGGGTGACGACGCGGAGGGCAGGTCTTCGAATTCCGGCTTTCGGTTCGATCACGAGCTAGCCGCAACTGACGACACTCCTTCCGGAGAACGATCCGAGAACACGGACTCCCAGCAGTCCGATCGATCGGCGGAAACGAACCTGGCGATCCATTCACTCGACGGGACAGATAGCGGGGTGGATGAAGCGTCGGCGGGCCGGTCGACCGATGAGTGGACGGTTGACCCACGCACCTGGTCCATCCGTTTCGATCACCTTCGCGGCTGGCTGTCCCGGAAATTCGGCCGATAGCCGACTCAGTGGCCAAAATTCTTCCAGGGCTTTTTGTCTTCGTAAGGGTCGCGCGTGCCGCGAACGGGAGTCGATGCCGGGAACGCGGGGCTTTTGCCAGTTCCGGCGGTAGTGTCCTCCATGCGAAGCGACATTCCGCCGGACACCGTCGAGGTCGAACTCGTCGACGGCGGCATAACTGTCGAGTACGCGGACGGTCGAGAGACGTTCTACCATGGCGTCCCGGAACCGGTCGAGGACTCGATTCGAACGCCGCCAGAAAAGGAGGTCCACGTGCTCGTCACCGATCAGAACGAGACCGAGGGCGTGTTGACGTACGTGAACGACCGAAAGACTCACGATGACATTCTACAGGAGAGCGGTGTTGGACGGGTCATCCTCGAGGACGATGAGGAGACGGAACTGTTCCCAGGGGTTACCGCTGCAGTCGACGGGCATGCTGTCGTCGTGAGGGCCGATCACGACGTCGTCGAGGGTCGAGTGTTCGTGTTTGCGGAGGATCCAATGAGCGAATACCGGTACGAATTGGTCCCCGAGCACTAATGCCACTGAAGAAAGCCTGGCGGTCGCTCGAACGCTCGACTGTCGGTCGGGCACCCGACCGGTACGGTCTCTACGAACTCGGTGACGAGGACGGGACGGTACTGGAGGTGGGTACTGGCGTGTTGCCGGACGAACTCAAAACGGCCCTGGCGTATGGAAACGCTGCGAAGGTTCGCTGGGAGGCGACCCAGACCCGCGACCAGGCCAACGAATTGGCTAAGGAACATCGGAAGCGACTCGGCGACCCGTAGGTAATCGGCAGGGTCGAAACCGGCGGCGAAGAACCGGACTACTGGAGGTACGAGGGATCTTCGGCGTCGCAGTTCGCCTCGTGCTGTTCGGCTTCCTGCTGCGTATCGAACATGAGGCCGCAGACCTCGCACTCGTACCATACCCCGTCCTCTCGCTCGGTCTTCGACACCATGGTTGAATCTACCTTTTCTGAGCCTTTAGTTGTTACTCCGACACCAATAGCGGATAGCCAGGCCGGAATCCGCACCCGTGCACAGTTCCATGTTGGCCGGATTGAAACTGTTCAGCATAAGACAGCGCGGAGCCCCCTTCCTGGTGAACCGTTTGAGGTCCTCCCATAATCGGACGCCACAGTTGCTCTCGACCGGTTAGCAATGGCCTACTCAGTCCTCATCCGGTGTAAATACGTGGACAAACGTTGCGAGACCTACACGATGCAAGATCGAATCCATTACAGCAGAGACGATCGAGCCCCTCCGGCGACAACCGGGACTGGCCGTCGATTCCATTCTCGAATTCGACCTGTCGCCCGTCTGGATCCCCCGAGGATCGTTTCGAAGTTAGCGGGCTGTAAGAGAAGCCCCCACCCTCAAGGAGCGAACCGAAGGTGAGCGAGTAGGGTGGGGATGAATCGCTCGACACTTGTTCAAACACGTTCAAT
>JBKEGM010000362.1:0-3080 GCA_046710005.1 Natrialbaceae archaeon | reverse complement strand
TGATTCCATGGCCGCGGCCGTCCCCACCGGGACGAGGGCGGTCGAAATCACGCCGACGATCAGAGCGGCAATGAGGAGGGTCTTTCGACACATTGTATTTCGCCTATTCCAGACAGGACGTAATTAACCCAATGGATGTGGTAACGAAATGCATATCTTTGCAACCCCGGTGATCGGTTCTGACGGTCGACGGTTTGAAGGGGAAAACTGCGACACCCACGCCGGCTGTTGCTGGCGGGCCAGGAACCCGGCCCCGATCAGTGCGAAAATGGTCACTGGGTCAGATCCGATCCAGGACATCCCGATAGCGTTCGTCCGCGACGAGGTCGCCCTCGGACTCGACGAGCCACGTCAGCCAGCAGAGTTCGATCGAGCGGTGATCGGTTGCGGCCGCGATTCGATCGATCGTCCTGACCAGGTCGAGATCGCCGGCCGTCGGCAAATCGACAGCTGCCGCTTCGAGCATGCGGTCGATCACCCGGCGAACGATCGAGTCCGGCATCGCGGTGTCGACACCGCCCATCATCCGGAGGTACTGGACCGTGTTGATCCCGACCCCGGAAACGCCCCCGATCGGATCCTGGTCCCAGCGTTGCAGGTCGACGCCCTCGGCCCACCGGCGGAGCGCGTCACGGTCGTCAATCGCCTCGCGGTCGGCCATCGTCGCGAGGTGTTCTGCAACGCCTCGTGCCACCTGCCAGGACCGGCGATTCGCCCAGACGTCCTCGACCGTGTCCAGTCGAACCTCGGCGAGTTCCGCCAGCGTCGCGACGGTTCTCGATTCCACCAGCGACGCCTCGAACTCCAGGACGGCCGGAACGACGGTGTTGAAGTAATCGAGCCCGACCGAGGTGAACGCCGCGTCGACGACCATCAGCACCACGTCACCGTCCCACCGTTCGGTCCGGAGACAGCGTTCCGTGTGGTCGTAGAGGCCCTTTTCGGCCGCTTCCGCCACGTACTGGTCGACCACTGGCTCGAGGCGGGCTTCCTCGGCCGCGTTCATAGATGACGCACGGGGGCGGCAGAAAAACTGCTGTCGGTTTGGCGATGGGCATTTCGGACCGCCCCGGGGAGTGGGACGGCCACCGATCGACCGGCATCGCCGGGGGGGCAGCACACCATCGGGCGACCGGATTCAGCCGTCCCAGTCGATCCAGTCGTATTGCCAACCGTGACGTCGATCGGCCGACCGGCGGGCGCGTTCCTGCTCTTCCCGGTCGCTCCGGTTGCGTTCGATCGCACTGGCCTGTTCGCCGTCCACGAGCAGCGGTGCGAAAACGATGTTGCCCAGCCGATCGACCGTTTCCCCCGCCTCATCGATCACCGTCAGGGTCTGCTTCTGGACGCCGATGGGCATGACCAACCGACCCCCGTCGGCAAGTTGCTCCACCAAGGCTCCCGGCGGCCGAACGGCCGCCGCCTCCACCAGCACGCGGTCGAACGGGGCATACTCGGGGAGGCCACGGGCGCCGTCGCGGCAGTCGACCAGGACGCCCTCGTAATCGGCCCGGGCCAGGTTGCGGCGGGCCTCCAGGACGATCCCGCGGTCGATGTCCACGGCGTGGACGTTGCGCTCGTCGACCAGTTCCGCGAATACGGCCGCCGTATAGCCCACGCCGGCACCGACGATCAGCACGTCGTCGTCCGGGTTCGGGTCGAGCGTCTCGACGAGTCGGGCAACCGTCGAGGGCGCCAGCACGCGGGTGCCGGCGACCTCGTGGGCCGTGTCGGCGTAGGCGCCGCGGTCGTCCTCGACGAATAGGTGGCGGGGGACCGCCCGCATCGCCTCGGCGACGGCGTCGCTCCTGACGACGCCCTTGGCCTCGTGTTCGAGGCTGTCGACCATGTCGTCCCTGACGACCGCGAGGTCCATGTCGCGAGGGAAGGGATCCACCGTAATCAATGGCCCGGCTGGGGGTTCTGGCGGCCGACTTCCGTGGAATCTCGGCGGGTGGAACGACAATCGGTACTGGTCGAATCGGATTACGCTCGACCGACGGCCGCCTGCAGGTCCGTTCCGGGAATCGTCCGGACCTCGATCCGGTCGAACCCCGCCGCATCGAGCCAGTCCCGAACCGTGCTCGCGTCGTAGGCTTCGCCCTGCTGGGACGTTGTGAGGGCTTCCAGTGCGGCGGCCGGCGCCAGCTGGGAGTCCCCATGGAGCGCATCCACGAGGACGATCCGGCCGTCCTCGGTCAACGCCTCGTGGGCGTTCGCGACGAAATCGCGATTCTCCGCCGGTCCGAGCAGGTGCGTCAGTCCGTTCGCGAAAATGAGGTCGAAGCCCTCGGGAAGAGCCGCGACCGGACCACCCGCCACGAGGTCGATCGGTTCGGGCCTGAGAAGGTCCCGGCAGGCCTCGACGGCCTCGGAGTTGTCCACGACTGTCACGTCATGCCCCCGAGACACGAACTCCCTGGCCAGTTGCCCCGGGGCGCCCCCAACGTCGAGGATCCTAGCGCTTGCCGGCGCCTCGCGCACGGCCGCTGTCACGATCGCCCGAACCGTCGCCTCGTCAGTCGCGGCCGCGGCCCCGAGGCGGTTCCGGGTCCAATCCTCGGGAGTCTCCGGGACGGCTCCGGATTCCAGCGTGTCCGGAAGGTCCAGGTACAGCTCCAGGAGGTCGAGTTCGTGGGGCCGGCGCCCGATCGAGCGCAGGTCGCGGCGGGTGAGGAAGCCCAGGGCCCGATTCGTCGGTTCGTAGGTCCCCCCAACCCGTTCGACGATTCCCGCGTCGGCCAGGGCAGCGACGAGCACCCGGGCGGCCCGGTCGGTGAGGTCCGTCTCGGCCGCCACCTCGTCGGCGGTTTCCGCGCTCGTCATCAGTGCGTCCAGGGCGCCGGTCCGGCGGGCGCTCCACAGGAGGATCGTCGTCGCATCGAACCCGTCCGTCGGTCGCGTCGACATCGGTGTGATCACTCGACTTCGCCGACGGGCTCGATGGAAAAAGGCCTGTTCCCGGCGGTTAGGGCCGCGAAACGAACGCCGTCTTCACACGCCCTCGCCACGCATCTTGACGAACCGGACCCCGCCGTGGGACTCGCGCTCGAGGGCGCCGTCCGCCCGGCGGGTGGCGA
>JBKEGM010000361.1:0-3094 GCA_046710005.1 Natrialbaceae archaeon | reverse complement strand
GGGACCGCGGGGCGTTTACGACGAGCCCGTGCTTGAAAAGTGAGGTCGCCCCGCCGCGGTCCTACCAGTCCTCGAGGAGTTCCGCCAGTTTCTGACTCTCGGCCGCGTCCATCGTTACGGACAGCGGTGAAACGCTGATTGCGCCGTCCATCAGCGCCCGGCGGTCGGACCCGACCGGGTAGCGTTCGCGGTACTCATCGGTGGGTGGGAACGGGTTCGTGAACCCGACGACGTCGGGCCAGGTGCTGTCGTGCAAGGCGATCACCTCGCCACCGTCCTTGCCGTCGTCCGACGCTTCGACGTCCGTCGCGTCCTTGAGCCACGCCGGCGTCGACCCGCCGTCGGTGTTCGTTGCCGCGGCGTCCCCCTCGTGCTCCACCACGAGGTCGTAGTCGGGATAGGGTCGGGTGACCTGCACCGGCGGCTCCTCGACGTCCACCGGCGCGTTCAGGTTCACGAGGTCGATGTCCTCGAAAATGCCGGCGTTGAGGGCGCGCTCGACGAGTTCGGCGGCGATTCGTGAGGGGCGAGAGAAATCGTACTCCTCTGGCGGGTGCACGAAAAAATCGGCGGCGTGATAGGCCGAGACGGCGAGGGCGGGTGTTCCGAGGAAGCCAGCTTCGACGCCTGCCCCGACGGTCCCCGAGCGCCCGACAACGTAGTTGCCAGCGTTCGGACCGTGGTTACAGCCCGAGACGACCAGGTCGAAGTCCTCGTCCAGGCCCCGAAGGCCATACGCGACGCAGTCCGCTGGCGTCCCGGCGAGGCTATAGCCCCATGGGTGAGACCGCCGAACCACGCGTTTGGACCGAGTCCGACCGACGCCGCTCTGCTCTTCGGCCGGCGCAACCACCGTCACGTCCGCGACGCCCGTCAATTCCTCGTAAAGGGCGGCGAGGCCCGGGGCGTCGATCCCGTCGTCGTTCGTCAGGAGAATCCGGGGCGTATTCATGGGGATTGCCCGTTCGGCCCGGATCGCGTAAACCTTGTGGAAACGCCTTCAGCGGATCGAAACCTTGGTCGGAGGCATGGACCCGCTCGCCAGGGCGCAGGGGTTTTTGGGCCACCAGAGTGTGCCTTTTGCCATGAGCATGGGGTCGGTCGCCCGCGACGCCTATCGGGAGGGCCTCCCGGCGCTGGGGGCCAGTACGATAGGCGGATTATTCGCCGGCGTCGTCCTCGGGGGAATGCGAAGCGAGCTCGGAATGGTCAGCGGCCTTCTCGTGCTGGTGCCGGCCCTGCTCGCGACCCGAGGGAACGTGTACGGCTCGCTGGGGGCTCGGCTGGCCTCAGGCCTCCATCAGGGGCTGATCGAACCGCGCGTCGACTGGGCCGACGAACGACTGCGGGGAGCCATCGGCGCCGCGCTGGGCAACGGCGTCCTGGTGAGCGTCTTCGCCGCGACAGTCGCCTGGTTCGTGTTGACGCTGGGCAATGCGAACCCGGCCCCGCTCACGACCCTCGTCTCCATCGCCATGTTGGCCGGGATTCTCTCGGGGATCGCTCTGACCATCGCGGTCGTAAGCGTCGTGTTCGTCGGGTATCGCCGGGGGCTCAACCCGGACACGCTCGTCGGCCCAATCGTGACGACGACGGGCGACGTCTTCGGCATGACCTTCCTCCTGCTCGCGACGCGGTTCGTCATCGGGGTGACCTAAATGCCGACGGAATGGCGCGTCAAAGACATCTCCCGCGCGATGTTGCCGGTCTTGCTCGTCCTCTCGGTCGTCGAAATCGGCAGCGGCCTGGTGCTTGGCGAGTACGAGGAGCGACTCTTGACCTCGCCCTCGCTGCTCGTGCTCGTCCCGGTAACCATCGGGACCGCCGGGAACCTCGGGAGCGTCCTCGCAGCGCGACTCTCGACGGCCTTCCACCTCGGATTGCTCGAGTTCTCCGCAAACGACGACACGCTGACTGGCAACGCAGTCGCGACCGTCGGCCTCGCGATGACCGTCTTCCCCCTGGTTGGGGTCGGGGCGTGGGCCGCGACGGAACTGACGGTGGGGGCGAGGCTTCGACCGACCACCGTCGTCGCCGTCTCGACCGTCAGCGGCGCGGTATTGGGCGTGCTCGCCATCGTGGTGACGATCGCCACTACCTACGCGGCCTATCGATTCGGTGCTGACCCCGACGACGTCGTCCTTCCGGTCGTCACCAACGCCTGCGACGTGCTGGGCGTGCTGGTGCTGATCGGGACGGTGCTCGTGCTGACCTGATGGGGATATTCAATAGAGAGAGCTCGATCCGGACCGACTGAGGAATAGGGGTTCAGTCGCCGACAGTCCGGTACCGGTTCAGTGTGCCCGTCCGATCCACGTCGATTGCTCCTTCCTCTTCCAGCTTCCGGAGCTTGTTGTAGATCTGGTGGTCCGGGAACGCCAGTTCGTCCCGCAAATCCTCGATCGTTTTCGGATCGTCCAACGTGAGCAGCAACGCGTTTTCCAGACAGTAAGACGCCAGTTGATCCCGGATCGGTACTTCGATTCCGTATCGATCCACGAGCAAGTCGAGGGTGTCTAGCACGGCGAACGAAAAATACGTGTCAGTCCGCTTGTCCTGCCGTTCCACTTCGTCCAGCACCTGCCCCCAGTCGACCGCGCCCTGCCGGGCGATCAGGGCTGCGTCCTCGAGGTCACCCTCACGATCGGTCACCGCTTTGAACACGAAGACATCCGTCAATGAAAGCAAGTGCAGGCGAAGATTCCAGAACTGTCGGAGCCCCTCGCTACGGGTTTGCATCTCCTCGGTCAAATGTAGGGCGTCCGCCACCACGTCGACGAAGATATCCCACCGCGGGAACCCCTCCTTCTCTAGCACGATGCTGGGTGCCAACTTCTCGTAGGCCTCTTCCAGATCCTGCCGTTCCCCGTACCCGAGTTCCTGCAACGCCTGGACCAGCAAAGGACACGCGTCACGGTCTCCGAGCACCACGTCGATGTCCTTGGTCGAGTCCTTCAACCCGCGGAGAATCAGGTTCGCCCCGCCGAGGAGATAGGCGTCGACCTGCCGCTCCAGTACTGCACCGACCTCGTCCAGCCCGTCGAGCAGGCTCTCCTCGGGGTGCTTCCCCCTGGGATACACGTCGTAATCCCTG
>JBKEGM010000360.1:0-3122 GCA_046710005.1 Natrialbaceae archaeon | reverse complement strand
TCACCGTCGTGGTCGGTCTGGTCAATAGTGCGAACCAGAGCCGAAACGTCGGACCCCTCGTCGAGAGGACGCTCTCGTATTGGGAGCACAACGCCAGGGAGTACGTCGGTTACGGGGTGGATTTCGAACTCGAGCCCGATGCGGAGGACCCGGACGTCATCGTCAGTTTCCAGCGAACGGTCGACTGCCATGGCGAGACGGGATGGCTGGGGTGTGCTCCCGACGTTGAGACTGTTGACACACGGTCCGAAACGATGGTGGTGGCGGTCAAGGGGGGCTACCAGAACGATTCCATGGTCAAAACCCTCAAACACGAGATCGGACACGTCCTGGGCCTCGACCATGGCGAGGAACCGATGCCCCTCATGTCGGCCCAACAGGAATCCTTGAAACTCCAGGAAACGAACGCGGCAAACCGGACCTTCCCCTGGAACGACCGGAACATTTCGGTATACGTCGATTATACCACCATCTCCTCGGCCCGGCGGGTCGATGTGGCGGAACAGGTCTCGCACGCGCTCGAGTTTTATGAGGAACAGGCCAACCACTCGATGTGGGCCAACGTGTCGTTTGCCCCGACGAGACAACGGGACGATGCAGATGTCCGGATCGACTTCGTCAAAGAATCGCCGTTGCTCCAAGAAGCGGGTTCGATCGGCCGGCCGAAAGGCCCCGACCTCGACGGTGACGGTCGGGTCGAGTATTATACCGAATCTCGAATCGTGGTGTCCAACGTGCAAACTGACGTCATCGGCTGGCACGTGGGATACTGGATCGGCGTCTCGCTGGGCGCCGATAACGCGTCGGAACTCCCGCCACCGTTTACGAACGGAACTCGAACCGGTGACTGGTGGCGAGAGGGCTCATAGGGATATCGGAGCCTGGCGTTCCTGAGTCATTTTCGAATGGCCAAATGTGGTGTGTTTACCCGTCTCAGGCACCCTTCCCAGCTTCTGGGAACCTGCGGGGTTTATACAAAAGATCCTCCTCAACGTCTACTTAGGTGAGCCTAAATGGAAGACGTGCTCTCTAACGCCGGTCCGGGCGACGAGTTCGAGATCGATTCGGTGCCGGACGAGACGGTCAAGGCGCAGTTGCTTCGACTCGGGTTTTTCGACGGTGCCGTCGAATGTCGACGCCGCGTCCGAAACGGGCCGGTCGTCGTCCGGCGGAACGGCACCGAACTCGCGATCGGTGCGTCGCTGGCGGACCGGATCACTATCCACCTTACTTAAACACGTATGTCATCTCATGAGACTGGCGGCAGGGCGGCCCCTGACCATCTTCCCGACGAGACGGTCGCGCTCGTCGGCGCTCCGAACGTCGGCAAAAGCGTCCTGTTCGGTGAACTTGCGGACACGTACGTCGACGTTTCGAATTACCCAGGGACGACAGTGGACACGACCGTGGGCCGGGTGAACGGTTGCACCTTGACCGACACGCCGGGGGCGTACGGCATCTCCTCGTTCAATGAGGAGGAGCGAATCGCCCGCGACATCGTTCTCGACGCTGACGTCACGATCAACGTCGTCGACGCGACGCACCTCGACCGCGACCTCTTCCTGACGCTTCAGTTGCTCGACATGGGGAAGCCGACCGTGGTCGCGCTGAACATGATCGACGAGGCCGAGCGCGACGGCATCGAGATCGATGTCGAGGAACTCGAACGTCGCCTGGGCGTTCCGGTCGTGCCAACTGTCGCCATCGATGGCACGGGCGTGGACGAACTCCGCGATCGTCTCGACGAGGCAACAGTCCCCGACGAAACCGGGATCGAGGAGTGGTTCGACGAACTGCCCGCGGACATACCTGCGTCCCAGGCTGAGAAGACGCTCCTCGTGGAGGGCGACGAGCCGACCGCGGAGCACGTCACCGAACGAGAGGGCGTGGTCGCGGACGGCGGAACGGGGACGCTGGCTCCCGATGGACTTCGCGAGGAAGTGTACGGCAATCGCCGGGATCGCATCGGTTCGCTAACCGATGAGGTGGTCGTTCCGGCCGACGGTCCCGGATCGATGGCCGAACGAGTCTCCGATCTCATCCTCTCGCCGCTGACGGGCACCCCCATCATGTTGGGCCTGCTCGCGATGATCTACTACCTGATCGGCGACCTCGTCGCCCAACGCTTCGTGGACTTCATGGAGGGCGAGGTTTTCGCTACCTACTACGTCCCCTGGATCACCGAGGCCGTTAGTTCGGTCGTTCCCGCCCAGGGATGGACCGAGCCGATCCACTTCCTCCTGCTCAACGAGAACCTCGGTCTGCTAACGGTCACCGTCCAGTACATCGTGGGCGTCCTGCTCCCGCTCGTCGTCGCGTTCTACTTCGCGATCGGCGTCCTGGAAGACTCTGGCGTCCTGCCGCGGCTTGCGGTCCTGACCGACCGCGGGCTCTCCCGGATCGGGCTCAACGGACGGGCTATCATCCCGATGATCGTCGGCGTGGGCTGTGTGACGATGGCGGTCATCACGACCCGGATGGTCGGCTCGCGACGCGAACGGCTCATCGCGACGGGGCTCCTCGGACTCGCGATTCCCTGCTCGGCCCAATTAGGGGTCATCATGGGCCTGCTCGCGGGACTCGGACTGGTCTGGTGGTTCGGCTACGTCGGTGTGCTGCTGCTGGTCTTCGGCGTCGCCGGTCTCGCGCTCGACCGGGTACTGCCGGGCGAGAGCGAGGCACTCGTCACGGAACTCCCCCGGATGCGCGTGCCCCGGTTCCGGAACATCCTCCGGAAGACCTGGAACCGCACGAAGATGTTCCTGCGTGAGGCCATCCCGCTATTCGCGGTCACCGCGGTCGTCATCTCCGCGCTGGATTACTTCGGTGGCCTCGACGCCATCGAGGGCACCCTGGAACCGCTCACCTCGTTCGTCGGCCTGCCCTCCGACTTCGCGCAGGTGCTCATCCTCGGGATCATCCGCCGTGACTTCGCTGCCGCCGGCATGACCGACATGGCGCTCGGGCCGGCCGAGATCTTCGTCGGCCTGGTTGTCATCACCCTGTTCGTCCCCTGCATCCTCTCGATGGTGATGATCGTCAAGGAACGGGACGTCAAAAGCGGGGTCGTCATGTGGCTGGGCTCGTGGGTCGTCGCGTTCCTCGTCGGCGGCATCCTCGCG
>JBKEGM010000359.1:0-3125 GCA_046710005.1 Natrialbaceae archaeon | reverse complement strand
TGAGTTCGTCGTGTTCGGGGATGTAGTCGATCTCATCCCAGACGCGACTGATTGTCCATCGTCCGACGTTCCAGAGTTTACTGGCGGCGAACCCGAGCGAATCAAGGTCGTCAGACACCCTTGCCTGGTTCCGGATGGAAGCAGTGTAGGTGCGAGTGACGACCTGTTTCGCCATATGTAACCTATGTAGACAAACCTACTTGAAGGTATGGATTACGCAACGTGGAATATCCTGCCGTGCCATCGTCGGTGGGTTGTGAAGGGCAGTGTCCGATTCATCCCCGTCCTAAAGGACGGGGCTTTCTCCTTGATTCTCCGTAACCTGCAGCGATCGGGAACGAGGGCCGTCAGGATCCAGTCCGTCGCCAGGCGCCCGTGGCACCGATCGCGATCAGGACCGCCACCGCCATAGTGAGGACGCCGAACCCCGGTCCAGCCCCACCGTCAGTTTCCCCACCGGTCGTTTCGCCCGGACTGGCAGTCGTTGGTGTCGACTGGCCGTCCCGCGTCGTCGGCGTTGATCCGGCCGAGTTCGCCGTGGCGGTCGCACTGGGAGTGGCGGTGATACTGGGCGTGGGAGCAGTGGTCTCCGCAATGGATCGCGGCCGGATTGCAGCCAGTGCATCCACGGTCGGCCCGTTCACGATGGTCACCGTGTCTCCGCTGTGGGTCACGCGGAACGCGTCCGCGAACGGTCCCTCCTCGATCACGAACATGGAATCGGCCGGGCGATTCGCGCCGTTGGCCTCAAGGACGCCGACGTATGCCTCCCGGAACTCCCGGGCGTCGCGTTCGGAGTCCCAGACGGTCTTCCAAACGTACCCCTGCTGGTCGCCGTTCCGGTAGACTAGCAGGCGATCGTTCCCCCAGCCCGCCGAGGGTCGGCTGGTGTAATTGTAGCCGTCGTAGGGGTTGTCCAGGGCGTTATCGAACGCGCCGTCCAACTCAGGAACGTTGTGACGCCAGGACTGCATCCGGAACAGGGTAAAGATGGCCGCCTCGCCGAGGCGTTGAGTGCGGGATTCCCCCGCTTCGATGGACTGCCAGCCGTCGGTGGCGGCATCCTCGATCGAGATCGCGGCCGGTTCTGCGTCGCGAACATGGATGACCTGCTCGCTGGACGACGGGAGCGATTCGTGCGCGGCGTCCACGGCCGACCACCCTTCGGATTCGACGAGCGCGTGAACGTACGCCCCGCCGTCGGCGTACGGCTGTTGGAACAGGAGTTGCAAGCCAGGGCCCGAATACGAACCGACGTCGGCCCACCCCGCTGGCGTCCCGACGCATGTCCACGACCCACCACAACGTTCCTGGTATCGCTTGTGGACCAGCGTCGCCTCCCCTTCGACGACGCCATCCTTCCCGAACTCGCCATCCAGTGTCGCCGGATCGTACTTGTCCTGGTACAGATCGAAATGCTGGTGCTGGAGCACGTGCATCAACTCGTGGGCCAGGATCACCTCATCGGTTTGCGGACGGTCGGGATTTGCCGTTACCAGAACGAGGTCGCTGGACCCTTCCTCGGCCGCAAACCCCAGCACCAGTTCGCCGTGGTACTGGGCGAACGCCTCGCGGGCGTCGCGATTCTCGCCGACGAGAAAGAGCGCCTCCCAGATCCCGTCGTTCGCGCTGGAACCGAAGGTCCGGTTGCGGGCAATCCTGCGCATCTCGTCTCGCGAGATAAAGTCGATAGTCACGTTGTCTCGAAACTCGAGCCCGCGGATTCGCTCGACCCGGGCCATCGTCCGGGCGACGAACCGGTCGAGTTCGGCGTCCGAGAGACCGTCTGCCTGATCGACATCGATCGACTCGTTGTACCAGTAGCCGTTCTCCCAGCCAATCACGTCCTCGTCAGGGTCCGGCGGCCCCTCTTCGGATTCGGACCGGGGCGCCGACCCGTTATCGGCCGGTTCGTCGATAGCGTCGACGGTTGCTCGAGGGGTGGCATCGATCACGCCGGTCGAAGCCGGTTCGCTCGCCGTCACCGGGGTCGGGATCCCCATACCGGGGACGACCATCCCGAACAGAACGACGACGAGTAGCGTTCGTCGCCACATGCGCATCCTTTAGGGGGTGAGACAGAAATACGTCGGCATCGATCGGGGGCTCAGGCTATCGGCGGCGCCGTGCGAACGCGAACCCGCCGATGGCCGCGATCACGGCCCCAATTGCGAGGGTGAGGCCGAAGCCGGGCGTCGAACCGTTATCGCCGCCAGTTGCTGTGGAGACAGGACCATCGTTCGTCGTGGTTTCCTCGGCCGGTTCGGTTACAGTGGTGTCCGCCGCGGACTCGGTCGTTGGCTGTTCGGTATCCTCAGTCGTGGCGGTCGCCGTCGGCCCTGCACCAGAATCATCCTCCGACCGTGGCCGGATATCATCCAGCGAATCGACGGTCGGGCCGTTGACGATGGTCACGGTCTTCCCGTTCTTCACGACACGGAACGCGTCCGCAAAGCGGTCGTTTTCGATCACCCGGATCGAGTCCGAGGGGTGGGCCGCGTCGTGGGCATCAAGGAGGCTCAGGTACGCCTCCTGGAACTCGGCGGCGTCCGTCTCGGTGTCCCAGACGGTCTTCCAGACGTAGCCCGCCTCGTCGTCGTTCTCGTAGACCAGCAGGCGGTCGTTGCCCCATCCTTCGGCGGCGTCGGTGCTATAGTTCACCGCGTCGAACTGACCGTCCCGTTGTTGGCTGAACTCGCCGATAACCGCATCGACGCCGTTGACGCGGTGCTGGTAGAAGAACATCGTGAAGATCGAGACTTCGCCGAGGCGTTCGGCGCGGTGGCCGTCGAAGGACTGGACCGCCCAGCCCTCGCGAGACGTATCCGAGATGGCCATCTCGACCGGCTGTTCGTCGCTGTTCTGGTAGTGAATAGTCGCCTCGCTCGAGGTCGGTGGCGACCGATGGGCCTCGTTCACCGCTTCCCAGCCACCCGACTCGTACAGGGAGTTGACCCACACCGCGCCGTCCGAATATGGCTGGTAGCCCATGTAGCTAATCCCCCAGTTGCCGCCGCGTTCGGTATCCGCCCAGTTGTCGGGCGTATCGACGCAGTCCCAGCTCCCCTGGCATTCCTGGAGGTATAGTTTGTGCACCAGCGTCGCCTCGCCCTCCACGACGCCAT
>JBKEGM010000358.1:0-3143 GCA_046710005.1 Natrialbaceae archaeon | reverse complement strand
GATTCCTTGACAGTTTCGTGGATGTCTTCCATATCGTCTTCGGGCGAGTCGACGAAACAGGCCGAGAGTTGCTGGAGTTCGTCGCCGGCGTTCATCAAGGTGGGGCTGTTGTGGCTCACGAACCCTTCGACGACATAGGTATTCCGGCGGGGGACTTGCATGTCTTCCACGGCCATCCGACCGATGTCCCTAATTTCTGTTACTGGCTCGTAGAACTGATCGCGTTTCACGAACTCAGCTACGGGCGAGCCCCAAAGTTCGGGATATTGCTCGGCGTATTTGCGGAAAATACCGACGCCGATATTTTGGTGGTATTCGGACTCGGGGTCGATCAGGAACTGCGAGAGGTCCCGGTAGGCGTCAAGACCGAGGTCGCTTTCCTGGAACCACTCGTGGAGACGTTCGGTCTGGTGAGGGATCTTCACCGACGTGCCGTTATCCGAAACCGTCTTGAACCGTCCTGCACGTTCCTGTTTTCGCTCACTGAGGAACCCGATTCGTTCGACGAAGTGCTTACCGGAGACGTTCTTGCGAACTGTGACGCGGTATCCGCCGCGCTTTTCCGTGACGGTCGACCGAATTCCCAGCCCCAGAAGCAACTTCTGCACCTGTCCGGCAAGTGCCTCGCTGTGGGTGTACAATTCGATCGACCGCTCATTGACAGTGCCGTCGGCCTCGAATAAGCCACGGAGGAAGCTCGCTGTCGGCGTCCGCCCGGACTCCAACACCGGTCTGGGAACGGTTGCAGTTTTCGAGGTGTCCTTCAGTAAGTCGTTTCGATCGAGAAACTCGTAAAGGTCGCGCCGATTGGCCCCGCCAACCACGCATGCCGCGTCGTTCCGGCGTCGAGTCGTCGGTTCGAACCCGAATACCGACGCCGTTAGGTCCTGCCAGTAATTCACGAGATCGTCGTCCTGTTCGTCGAACGCGACCCTGATTCCGGTTTCGCGGGCGGTTCCATCACCGACGTAGAAACCGATCCATTCCGCCAGAGCAGGCGTCATCTCGTCCGGCGTTTCGATCTCTGTCCGTGGTCGGCCGATAGTTTCGGCCTTCGAGACAGCCATCCCACCGTCAGTCAGTCCAGTTGGACGGAGAGTTGCCGGCGATCCGTCGTCGTCCAAGAAGTTCTTCTGGAGAGCGAGGACGTCGTCCGGCTGCAGATTCTTCACCTGGCGCCACGCGTATTCGCCGTCCGTCGTGACGACCCTGAAATAGTGTTCCGGCGTCGCTCGAACCGTGTATCCGGACCCGGTTTCGATCTCCTTGACCAGTTTCTCCCCGTTCTCGAACTTCGATTCGACGTGCGCGTCACCGTCCTCGTCGTCGTACACCCGCTCTCCGGGGTCGATATCTGTGAGAGGCTTGAGTCCCCCCTCGGAGGCGACCAAAGAGTCCGGTGGCACGCAATTCGGCATGAACCCCAGCGATTCCATCAACGCCTGGAACTCGTCGGCCGTCGTTTTGACGTCTTCGCGAATCTCGTCCGGCAATTCGGGGACGATAGTCTCGTATGCGAACTTGTTGACGTGTTCCTCGGTGAGTGCCGTTTCGACGTCGGCGTCCACACTGACGCCAGGTCCGAACACTTCCTCGGCGAGTTCGTCCCGTCGCGGGTGGTCGGGTTTGAGTTGGTCAGGTGTGACCGTGACCTCGACGTCCAGCCGTTCGGCTTCGTAAACCGCCTCGGCCAGCGCGACGTTCTTCGCGACCCGTTCGAACAGGTCCTCCTGGGTTTCGATCAGTTCGCCGTCGGCGTCCTTGCGGAGGTACCTGGCTGGCAGGATGTTGTGATAGGCGTTGTCCGTCAGCCGTTCCTCGAGTGTGTCCCCCTCCGTGCGTTTGATCGGGAGCGTCAATTCGTCGGCAGTTGGTTCCGTGTTACTCACTGTCGACACCTCCGACGGTGGGTTTCGCGCCTGGCGACGCCCGCGCCCCGCTCCGGTTCGGATGGCAGCGTGCGATTTTCGTCCGTGGGTCCATTCCTGAATGAATCATTTGAAGGTGAAGTGGCCTAACTGGAGCCACCCTCTAAATTGTTCCGTTCTACTTGTTTTAGTGAAACTATACTTGCTTGGGCTGTCGCTATCCATTTGATCGCGACGGTCCCCGCTTCGAGTAGGTACCCACCACGTCGTATTGGTGGGGAACGTTATAATCCCTGCCAAAGCGGAGTGAAAGTGGACCGGTGGGATAGAAACCGCCAGAAACGATCGCTGTATTGATCTTCAACTGACTGTGTGCGCACCTACTACAGGTCCAATGGACGAATCGACCCCTCAGTGTTTTGCGTCGAGAGATAGTACGCGTCATATGGTACCACTAATTGCATTCGGTGACCCAGCGTTCCTGGTGTTGGCCCTGGTCGCCGTTCTGGTCTTCGTCGCGTTGCTCCGGATCGCCGTCAAACTCGCCATCCGCGTGCTGGTCGTCGTTGCCGCCATCGTCGCCGGGCTGTGGCTGCTGTCGCAGTTCGGCGTGCCAGTCCCGATTTTCGGCCTCGGCCTCCTCGGGTAAGTGACGGATTGCCGACTGTGGATCGTCTGTCATGAGGGATGGAGAGGGGAACCCGACGAACGTGATCGAGTGCTCGCGGTGCCGTTGGGTCTCCCCCAGAAACTCGGTCTCACCGTCGGTCGGTGCTGTCGTCGCTTCCTTCGCATGGCCGGGTTGCCATGCCGACGTCGTTGGGATCTGCGGGAGTGAGAATTCGATCAGATCCGGTATACTGAACCGTCACCGTATACGTTCGGTGAATTTGGTGCAGTGCAACACGACAGCTCGATCCTGTCAGATCGCAACATCGGCTCCAAAAGCGGGTGAGTCGAGTCCAGCCCTCGGATTCACTGCCGAAGCGATTCGAAAGATGGAACCGTGCCAGGCAAACGAGGACGATACCCACAGGGAGTCGGATCCGAAACGTTCAATTACCATGAGGGGGAACGATGCAGTGCAGGCAAATCAGGCAGGGTTCGTGGTCTAGTCTGGTTATGACACCTCCTTGACATGGAGGAGGCCGGCCGTTCAAATCGGCCCGAACCCACTGAAATTTTTCTGATACTTTTCGCGAGGGGGAGAGAAACCTATTCAGGTTGCACTGTCGTTCCTGCCGAATCTAAACGAAAGGCAGCGCGAGTTCCCCG
>JBKEGM010000357.1:0-3167 GCA_046710005.1 Natrialbaceae archaeon | reverse complement strand
GGTGTTCGACGATGACTAATCAGCGTCGGATCGCCGTCGCGATCGCGGTCGTTGCCGCCTTCACACTCCTGTCGGCAGCCCTGGTACCGATGGAGGCGGAAAGTCGTCCGGCCAACCAGATTCCAATTGAAGAGGTGAGCGACGGCACGACATACGAGTCACCCACAGCGTCGGAGTGGGATGATGTGTCGGATGTTACCGTGCCGATGACGGCCGCGCCGAGTGGGTTGCCGGACGCGGCCGACACCTCCGTCGATCAAGCGACCGTCCGTGTCGTTCACGATGAGGACCGGGTTTACGCCCGGGTAGCCTGGGACGACGCGACCGTCGACGACGAGATCACCGACTCTCGCACCTTCGCGGACGGCGTGGCGCTGCAGTTCCCGACCAATACCAGCGAACGCCCGGCGATCGCGATGGGCAGTTCCCGGTCGACGGTCAACGTCTGGTACTGGGACGCTGCGGAGGGGACCGAGGAGTTGCTGGCCGGCGGCCAGGGTTCGACCACGGCGTTCGAGGACCCGATGGTCGAGACGAGCGTCGAGCATCAGGACGGGCGCTGGCAGGTCGTGTTTACCCGGTCGCTGACCGCGGATTCCCCGGACCGAACGTCCATCGAAATGGACTCGAACGTGGACGTCGCGGTCGCGGCCTGGAACGGGTCGAACATGGAGCGGGCAGGCCACAAGTCCACGACGGAGTGGTATCACCTCCCGTTCGGTCCAGGCCCATCGGGGACTCCCTTCGAGTCGATCCTCTGGGGTATTGCCGGCATTGCAGTGGTCATCGTGATCGCCGTCACGGTCATGGCGGTTCGAGGCCAGGGTGAGTGACGTGGCCGCCGAATCGCCCCGGGACGGAGTCGAGGTGGATTCGCTCGACAACGATGCGACTGCACGAAGTGCAGCGTATGGCCTGCTCGCCCGTCTGTTCGAGCAACCCGACGAGCAACTATACGAGGGGCTCCAGAAGGGGTCACTCGGGGAGACGCTCGAGGAGTTGTTGGCCACGACCGATCTCGACGTGTCGGTGCCCGAGTTCCACACCAAGGACGACTACGAAACGCTCTGTGCCCGCTTCAACGATTGCTTCACGGTCGGGACGATCCCCAGGGATGCTGGCGAGGCGCCTGGGGAGACGCCGGCAGCAACCCCTGCCGTGCCCCTGTACGAGTCAGAGTACCGCGATGGCGAGTGGCGGGACGTCGCGATCGACCTGGCGCGGGCCTACGACCACTTCGGGGTCGGCGTGGACGAGTCCCGGCGCGACCATCCCGATCACTTGCGACTCGAACTCGAGTTTGTCGGGTATCTTTCGCGCCTGTCCGCAGTCGGTCGTGACGACGCCGACAGGGCCCGCCGTGATTTCCTGGATCGTCATCTTGAACCCTTCGCCGCCTCGCTCCGGGATCAACTCGCGGACGAACCAGGCACCGGCCCGTACGGTGACCTCGGGGTCCTGCTCCACCGACTCGTCTCGGCGGACCTGGCGGATCTCGATGACAGACTCGACGACGAGGATCGGTCGGACGAAAACGACCGGGGTGGTCGTGACGATGCGTAACGCCCAGGTTTCCTCGGATGGGACGGATTTTGCCACCGCCCTCCGCCAGGTGGCGATGGCCCTGCCGGTCAGCCTCCGGGCGATCGCCGGCCTCCTGGCGTTTGTCCCCCTATCCCTCGTCCTCGGCGTTCGGGTCTGGAACAACGCACCGATGGCCCTCCCGCCGGCGGTTCATGTCGCCCGTCCGGCACTCTTGGGACTGGTAGTTCTCGGCCCGGGGCTGGCGGCGATCGTCCTCGCGATCGCAACTGACCAGGACGGGATCCGGTTCGGGCTCCTGGCGGTCGGCGTGTTCGGCCTCCTCGGTGGGTATGTCGAGGGGGCTGCGATGGCGGCCATCGGGGCGATCGTCGGTGGGGGCGCCGTCGCGATCGGGAGTCACCTTGTCGTCCGACGAGAGTGGCGGATGGACCGGACGGTCGGCGTCGCCGCGATGCTTCTGGTCGCGACGGGGGTTTCGCTGGCTGCGACGTCCGGCGTCGATCCGGCGACCCTTCGGCCAATTGGATCGACGGTGGCGTTGCTGGGCCTCGGCGCCACTCCCCTCCTCGTCCGGCCCAGGCTCCCCGAGGTTGGCATCGGTGCGGCGGTGTTCGCCGGGGTTATCGTCCTGGGAACTGCCGCACCGTACGTCACCGGGGGCGTGGTCCTGGTGGGCGGTGCCGTCGTCGGCGCGTCGTTGCCCGTCATCGCGCTCGGGGTGGCGGGGACGCTACTAGCGACGGCGGCAACGCTCCGAACCCGGGAGTACGCCCGGGCACTGGGTGCACTCACACTGCTTGCGGCGGGCGTTCCGGCGACGATCCCGCGGGCCCTTGGGATCGTCGTCGGCCTCATGCTGCTTGCAGGGATCCTCCGCGAGGATGGTTCCGGTGTCGATCGATCTTCGGGGGTGGCCGCCGATGGTGGGTGATGAACAGATCGACGGAAATGAAGTCGACCGGCCGGAAAATGCGTTCTCGGCAGCGGACACCGAGCCAGTCGCGGACGCGTCGGTCGAAGAACTGGTCGCGGACCTCCGTGAAGGGACGACCCTGGAGCGTCGACGGGCCGCGCTCGCCCTGGCAGAGCGAGACCCCGATCCCGACGCAGTCGGTCCGGCGGTGGCGACCGCAGTCACCGACGACACCGACCCCGACGTCCGCCAGTTCGCCGTTGAAGCGCTGGGCGAGATTGGTGGCGATGGGGCGGCCGAAACCGTAAGCGCTGCCCTCGAGGATCCGAACCCGTGGGTTCGCGCCGAGGCCGTCGTCACGCTCGATCACCTCGATCGGGAGCACCATCGCGAAACCATCGACGCAGCCATTGACGACGATCACCACGCTGTCCGCCGGAACGCCCTGGTTTCCACGTTCAAACGCTCGCCCGAGGCCGCCCTCGAATCGGTGCTGGATTTCACCGATGACCCCAGCGAGCGCGTCCGCGAGTGGGTCGCGCACTTGCTGGCCGGGTACGACGACGAGCGGGCGCGGAAGGCGCTCAAGACGCTTTGCGATGATCCAGTCGACCTCGTCGCGGAGACGGCCGAGCGCTCCGTAGAGGCCGATCCCGAGCGCTTCCGGAGCCGTTTCGGCGGTCGGTCTCAACCCGATCGGTCCGAGGAC
>JBKEGM010000356.1:0-3169 GCA_046710005.1 Natrialbaceae archaeon | reverse complement strand
TTCGTCATTATTGCCATCCTCGCGATTACGGCAATTGTCGCCGCCGGTGCAGTGGTGGGCGAATCCGCGGAGGGCGGCGTCGGTGAGTTCGAGGTCGAGTCCCCCGAAACTGACGCCAACGATTTCGTCCGGCAGAACTACGGGAGCGACGAGGGCGTCGTCGCCCAACTGGTCGTGCGAAACGAGGATGGAAACGCCCTCTCGAAGGAATCGTTGCTCGAAGGGCTGCGTCTCCAACGGGCGGTCAAAAACGACGACACCCTCGACACGACGCTGGCGGACCCCGGGTTCATCGGCATCGAGAACATCGTCGCCACGGCGGCCGTCTCCGCCGACGCCAGGGCCCAGGGCGGGCCGCCACCGACTGAAGCGCCCTCGCTCGACGAACAGATCCGGGCGTTGGAGGAACGAGACGAGGAAGCAGTCGATCGGTTACTAGAAACCGTCCTGGATCCGGAGAGCGACGCCATTGGCGAGCAGGATCCCTACGCGTTCCTCCCCCGAGGCTACGTGCCGGGTGAAACCCGAGCCAACGCCCGGCTGACGTTCATCACGCAAGTGGACCAGAGCGACGAAAACGAGGATCCGAAGGCGGCCTACGACGCGCAGGTGGCGATCGAGGGAATGGTCGAGGACCGCTTCGACGACGCCTTCGTCTTCGGGGCCGGGATCCGGGACGACGCCTCCTCCCGAGCGACGGGCGATAGCTTCGCGATCATCACGCCGTTCGCGCTCGTCCTCATCCTGTTCGTCCTGGGAATCACCTACCGGGATCCACTGGACATCCTGCTCGCGTTTTTCGGTATCGCTGTCGTCATGGCGTGGCTCGCCGGCATCATGGGGTGGCTCGCGATCCCGATGAACGTCATCCTCATCGCCGTCCCCTTCCTGCTCATCGGGTTGAGCATCGACTACGCATTGCACGTCGTGATGCGCTACCGGGAGGCTCGTGAGGGAACGCTGGGGTTGGATGACGGGGCGTCCAGTGAGCCCGACCAGGTCCCCAGTCATTCCATCAGACACGCGATGGCACTCGGGTTCGGGAGCGTCGTGTTGGCGCTCGGGGCCGCCACGGTTTCGACCGGCGTCGGGTTCCTCTCGAACGTGGTCAGCCCGCTGCCGGCGATCCAGGACTTCGCGATCCTCAGTGCAGGCGGTATCTTTGCGACGTTCGTCGCGTTCGGTATCTTCCTGCCGGCCCTCAAGATCAACATCGATTCGTTCGTCGAAAACCGGCTCGGTCGGAGTCGGCACAAGCCCGCGTTCGGCGTGGAAAGCGGGAGTGCAAACGAGGTGCTAGAACGGCTCGGATCAGTGACCACCCTGGCCCCGGTCTGGATCATCATCGTCGCTCTCCTGCTGGCGACGGCGGGCGCCTATGGCGCGACGACCATCGACACGGAGTTCAATCAAGCGGACTTCCTCCCCCAGGACGCCCCGGACTGGGCCCAATCCTTACCCGGCGGGTTGGCACCTGACACCTACACGATTGCCGCCGACTTCGACTATCTCAGCAACAACTTCCAGCTTCGGGGAGAAGGCGGGCAGTCACAGGTACTCATCCGCGAGGAGGTGACCAGCGGCGCCCTGCTACAGGCTCTCGACGACGCCGACACCGACGTCGCGGCGGAGAGTTCTATCCAGCTCCGCCCCGACGGCCGGGCAGCGATCGAGGGACCGCATACGATGATCCGGACGGTTGCGAGCGAAAACGAGACGTTCGCGGCGCTCGTCGATCAACACGATACGACGGGCGACGGGTTGCCAAACGAGAACGTGGAGACGGTATACGACGCACTGTTCGCGGCCGATAAGGAGCGGGCGGCGACCGTGTTGAGCCGAAACGACGAGGGAGAGATCACATCGGCACGGCTCATCCTTTCGGTTCGCAGTAGCGAGTCGGCACAGACGATTGCCGAAGACACGCGCGCCTTTTCGACGGGGGTCGAGAGCGAGGTGGCCGGGATTACCGCCGTCGCGACGGGCGCCACGGTGTCAACCGCGGTGATCCAGGACGCGCTGCTGGAGACGCTCGTGGAGGCGTTCGTGGTGACGCTGGTGGTCATCCTGGCGTTCCTAACCGCCCTCTTTTGGGTGCGCTACCGCTCGTTCTCCCTCGGGGCGCTCGTTATCGCTCCCGTGGTGGTCTCGCTGGCGTGGCTGCTCGGCGCCATGGCACTACTGGGCATCGCCTTCAACAGCGAGACCGCGGTCATTACGAGTCTCGCGATCGGGCTCGGCGTGGACTACAGTATCCACGCCGGCGAACGGTTCATGGAGGAACGGCAGCAACGCGACACGCTCGACGAAGCGGTCCAGCGGATGATCACCGGGACCGGCGGGACGCTGCTAGCGAGCGCGGCGACCACGGCCGCCGCGTTCGGCGTCCTGGCTTTCGCGCTCTCGCCGCCGCTCCAGCGCTTTGGCATCGTGACGGGGCTGGCGATCCTCTTCGCCTTCGTCGCGGTCGTCACGATGCTCCCCGGCCTGCTGGTCGTCCGCGAGCGATTGCTCCCCGGCGGTCAGTACCGGGAGGAACCGCTCCGCTCCATGCGGCCGACCCTCGCCAGGATGGTGTCGTTCGGAACCATCCTCGGCGGATCGCTGGCCGCCGGCGCTGTCGGCTGGTACGTGGGAGCCATCGCCATGGAACTGCAGCCGGTGGCGTCGCTGACGGCCGCCCTCTTCTCCGTGGTGGTCGTGGGCGCGATCGGCACGTTGATCGCCGTGGTCTGGGGCGAATCGATTTGGCACAGCCTGGCCGGGCAGTAAGACGGGCAGTCGGTGGTGCGGCGACAACGAAACGGGCGCTCCCCTTTGGGCTTGTTCGCCGCGAACGCCAGGTCCGGACCCTCACAAAACGAGTGAGGTGAGATACTATTGATATCGGCGGTATTCAGCCAGAAACGCTCACCATCGTCAAACAGAGCAGGGCAAACCCGCTATCTGTCCGTGCGCGAGGAATTACCGTAGCGCCAGACGGTGGTGCTGGTGTGGCTGGCCCCCTACCTTTTTTGTTTATGAGTACCATGGAGCATTTGGGAATTCGATTGGGGGAGAACGCAATGGGGGAACACAGGGATGACCACGGTCGAACAGTACTTCACATAGACGAACCTGCGAATCGGCGAGCGTCGGGGTGTCCCGTGCTGGCTGCCGATGCCGGGGC
>JBKEGM010000355.1:0-3180 GCA_046710005.1 Natrialbaceae archaeon | reverse complement strand
CGAACAATAACCGTTCCCGCCCGATCGAGCCACCCTGGGAACTGACGCCAAAGCTCGCCGCGTTCGCCGGACTCGCGTTGAGCGAGGCCCGGATAGAATCGACCCGGATCAAGTTCTATAACACCGATCGACAGCTCATCGAACGGTTCTCAGAGGCTTCGCGGGACTCGTTCGGTATCGAGCCGACGGCTGGCAAACAGAAAGACGTCCCGTACCGCTCGATCAACAATCGGACCCTCGTACACTACCTTCGGCAATGTTTTGCGGCCTTCGACGACACCGATGTCGTCGGGTCGGCGCTGGTTCGCGCCCCGACGACGGCCAGGCGTGCGTTCCTGCAGACCTTTTTCGACGCGGAGGGCCACGTTCAAAAGGAGGGACTCGTGGAGCTGTCACAGAAGGATGGGGACCTCATCACGCTCCTTTCGTACCTCTTATCCGGGGAATCCATCCCGACACGACGGAAGACCAAACGGAAGGCGGCGACCAACGGAAGTGAGACGAAACGGACGTATCACGTGATCTATATTTCCGGATCGGAAGCGCTCTCGCGGTTCGAGGACCGAATCGGATTTACCATTGAGACGAAGGCAAATCGGCTGGCGATAAACGCCGACCGAACCGGGAACCCGAACCACGATACGATGCCTGTTCAGTCGGCGGTCGACGACCTCTGCGAGGCGCTGTACCTGCCAAAAACTGAACTGTTGACTGGGACGTTAAATCGTGAAACACCTGGGCGGGAACACTATCTCGAAGACGTTGATCGAACGCTGGATGCGGCGACGGAGCGGATTGAGACCGTTCAGGAGGTCCTCGAAACGATCTCGCGACTCGAGTCGGATATCGAACGCATCGCAGCGCTTCCGGCGAAGTGGGTCGGTGGGCGGGACCGGATCGAACCGATCTCCGTCCGCCAGGAGCTAGCGGAGGCGACTGGCGTCAGATCGGACCGACTGCTCGAGTACTCTGACGGCCGGAGAACGCCGGAAAGTCGACGCGCGACTGTCATCCTCGAATCAATTAACGCAACGGAGACGACCCCGGACATCGGGGGCGTCCAAGCCGAACTGCAGCGGGCCATCGAACGCCTCGACGTCCCCTATAACCACGTCGCCGAGGGGACCGGTCTCGCTGGAACGGATATTATCAATCTTCTCGAAAACGACGATCACTCCTTGTCGACGATGACCCGGTTCCGGACCGTCGCCGACCGCGTTCGGGATGTGGCGGGCAGCATGCTCTCGCAGGCGGTACTGGAGAACGTGCGGATGCTGGATACGCTCACACGCCGTGACCTCTATTTCGATGAAGTCGAAACGGTATCCGAGATCGACGGATCCCAACGGGTGTACGACCTGACGGTCTCCGGAACGCGAAACTACGTCGCCGGGCGCGTTCCGACGGTGATGCACAACACTACCTCCGCCATCGCCGTCGCCAAGGAGATCTACGGCGACGACTGGCGGGAGAACTTCCTCGAGTTGAACGCCTCCGACCAGCGCGGGATCGACGTGGTCCGCGACCGGATCAAAAGCTTCGCCCGCGCCTCCTTCGGCGGCTACGACCACCGGGTAATATTCCTCGACGAGGCCGACGCTCTCTGCGTGCCGCCCGGAACGGAAGTCATCACAGGCTATCCATCGTCCCCGGAAATAAAACCGATTGAAGAGGTCGACGCGGACGGTGAGCCGATGCCGTCCGTCGACTTCGAGACGAACGAGATCCAGCCCGACAAGGGCAAACGCATCGACTCCGGTGTCGCCGACTTCTTCGAAATGGAGTTCGAGGACGGAAGGACGGTCCTCGCGAGCCTTAGCCATCCGTTTTTCGTGGTCGGGGACGACGGAACACTCGTCGAAAAGGAGCTTCGGGAGCTAGATCCGGGGGACGAGATCGCTGATTTCGGAGACGATATCGGCGTCTCACGCTGTGACGTCTGTGGTGCGTGGACGGCGGGGCGGTTCTGTTCCGTCGACTGCAAAAACGAGGGGCACAGCCGCGAAATGCAGGGCCAAAAGAACCCGATGTACGGGACCGAATGGTCCGACGATCGACGCGAGAAAATAGTCGAACAGCTTTCCGACGGACGGTTCGCGGGGGAAAACAACCCGAATTACGGAGGGACGTTCCACGGTGTCTCCATCTGGGAGATGGACGACGATGCCATCGAACAGTTCCGGGAAACGCTGAGTGAGCTTCGGTCCGGTACCTCCTGGGAGGAATGGGTCGTTGATGCCGACGCTCAGGCGGTAAAAAACGCTATTGCAAACAGCTCCGCTGAGTGGTGGGACAGTCTGGATGACGACGAGAGGGCAGAGCTCATCGAGAAGAGCACGAGAAACTGCGACTATCCCGTCTGTGATATCACCGGCGACAATAACCCGATGCGCGACCCTGAAGTCGCTCAAAAAGTCTCGGAAGCACTACAGGGGCACGAACCAACCGGCGGGAATATCAGACACAGCGAGGAACTCGGGCACCTCGTTCGGTCCGATTGGGAGTATGATGTCGCGAAAGCGCTACAGGATGCCGAAATCGATTACGAGTACGAACCGGAATTCGAGCTGTCCGAGTCGGTCTTCCACCCTGACTTCCTGTTTGATGATACCGTAATCGAAGTCAAAGGCGTCGCCGAACTGTGGGGACAGACCGACAAGGTAGAAGAGTTCCTCGAGTTGTACGGTGACGACTATACGTTCGTTGTCGTCGGCGACGGTGCGCTCCCGCATCATGAACATTACGAAAAGGACGAGTTCGATGCCGCTTTCGTCACTGACGGCGGTGAAAAAACGGTCCAAACAACTGAAATACGCCGAATCGAACACAGCCACCGGGGGAAAGCCTACAACGTCAGCATGGAGGGAACGCCGAACTTTATGCTCGCCAACGGTATCCTGACCCACAACACGTCTGACGCCCAGTCAGCGCTCCGTCGGACGATGGAGCAGTTCTCGGACAACACTCGGTTTATCCTCTCGTGTAATTACTCCTCGCAGATCATCGACCCGATCCAATCGCGCTGTGCGGTGTTCCGGTTCTCGCCGCTCGGCGACGAGGCGGTGGAAGAACAGATCGAGGCCATCGCGGGGGCCGAGGGCATCGAGATCACCGACGACGGGATGGACGCTCTGGTGTACGCCGCCGCGGGCGACATGCGAAAGGCGATCAACGGGCTGC
>JBKEGM010000354.1:0-3191 GCA_046710005.1 Natrialbaceae archaeon | reverse complement strand
AAACGCTATACTGCGCTGTTAGCGGACCGAAGAAGTCGGCGACGGAGAGAGTGACTAACCGCCAAAGGGCCTCATTGCCGACCCACCGCTGGACCTCTATTGTATGGAATTTTGATTATCCCAACCAATTGGTTTCATGCGGAAATGAGGATTTCACCCCCTTCGTTTCATATGGAAATTCCAATAACATCGTTCGGGAGTCCGGGACCGTCTGCCCAAACAAAATCGGCCCGTGATACATGTGGATTTTCCTGAAAGTAATTATCACTAATCCGATAGGATGTGCTTCTTCTCGATTCGAAACCAGTTCGCTCCGTCCTGTTAACAAAGAAAATTTGGACGATATGCGATCAAAGAGAATTTCAAATAATTTCTATTTCTCGATAATAATTGGGATCGTAGAGTCAGTGTCGTCGCTGTCAGGATTGCCGCCCGAACGGTTACCGATTTTCAACCGCTTCGCTTACTCAATTACCGAAACGTCGACGGCATCTCGTTCGACGGCCAACCTGTAGGTTGGGACCGTCCGATAAATGACGTCCACGACGCCTTTCCGTTTGAGCGTTTGAAGTGCCTCGCGAACCGTTTCGGAATCGGGATCGATCGAATAATTGGACCGAAGGTCCTGCAAAACGGAAACGACGCTCTGAGACCGTTCACTCGGACCAGCTAAAACCTGGAATACCCGTTCCTGGAGTTCTGTCACTCGAATACTTTTGCGGCCATCCCCGGCCTCGGAGACGCCCGGTTCGACGTCCACCAGATCGTTCGCCGCCTCAGTCGCCCGAATGAGGCTGTTATCGTCGCGATAGTAATAGTCCTCGAGCTCGGTTTCGAGATACTGATGGACCTCGCTCCCGCTCTCCATCCCCCACTGCTCCTGAAGTTCGGCGTTCTTCGTGGGTTGCAACTGGACGACGTCCGCCAGTCGCTCCCGGACCTCATCGGACAGCGTCATCCTCGGGGGATACGATGATGGGGTATTTTTGCCTTCCGGGACTCCGGTTCGCCCGTCACGGTTTCTCAGGGCCACCGGCGGCGTCCAAACGCGGAACCGCACGCTTAAGTTCCCCGGGGAGCCTATCCCGATTCAACGATGGAATTTTGCGACGAATGCGGGTCCATGATGAAGGCCAATGACGGACTGTGGGTATGTACCAGCTGTGGCTTCGAGAAACCCAAGGACCCAGACGCGAACTACGTCGTCACGGAAGGACAAGAAGAATCAGAGATCGTCGACGTCAGCGACGCCGAAGACCAGGGCCTCCCACAGACGGAGGCCCACTGTCCGAACTGCGGGAACGACGAAGCGTTCTGGTATATGCAACAAATCCGATCGGCAGACGAGTCAGAAACCCGCTTTTTGATCTGCACCGAGTGCGAACACAAGTGGCGAGAGGACGACCACTGACCAATCACCCATCGAGAGGCTACTTCCGGAGAGAATGTTGAAGAACGATTCAGTTTCTTGTCGGTCCAAGTTTGTGGTTGTCCGAGGATGCACAGTGAAATAGCGATACCCAGGGGACCGCGAGGCAATATCGACCAGCCACGATAATAGACGTTATAAAGACGTTTAGGTACTAAATCGATATTAAATTGATTTACAGTGGGTAAGATTACTTACGCCCGTTAAAACTAATGTCAATTGTATCGACGTTTTTTAATTTCCGCAATTATAATAAAACGGTGTCCCCGATTCAGGGATTCCTGGCGAAGACCAAGTAGCCGGTGTGGCCGACACCCTTCGTCGACGGGCGGGTGCCTCGTTCGTCCACGTCGAGTTCCCTCTGGATGGTCTCCTCCGCACGGACATTCTCAAGGCCGGCCGTCCGGGCCGCCTCGACGACCTCCCGGGTCGTCTCGATGAACGGAACATATACGGCCAGCGCGCCTCCCTCAACCAGAAGGTCCGGCGTCTGTTCGACGACTGCCGGGGCGTCCTCGGTGTCAAGCGTAAGCACGTCGAATGTATCTACGGTGTCCAAGCTATCGGTTAGGTCGCCGGTCCGGACGTCGACACGATCGTTTACGCCCGCCAACCGCATATTCGCCCGGGCAGTCTCGGCGAACTCGGGATCGCGCTCATATGTGACTACGTCGCCGTCGAGCCGTCCGAGATAGGCCGCGAGAACCCCGGTCCCAGTGCCTGCATCGAGGACCCGATCGCTGGCGGCGACGCCGGTCTCCCCGATCACGATGCCGATGTCCCGCGGGAGCATCGGGGCCCCGGTCCGCTCCAAATGATGGAAGAGGTCGGGCCCCCGGAGACGGCGGACGCGAAACGGTTTCCCCAGATGCGTCTCCAGGGTGGTGCCTGGCTCCGGCTCGTCCGGGACGGTGAGGACACCCAGGTCAGTCTGCAGTTCCTCGCCGGGTTCGACGAGGTACTCGCGGTCTTCGCGAACGAGCAATACGCTCACTCTAGACGCTCGATCGCTGCGGCCAGGTCGCCGTCGGTTTCCTCAAGGGCCGTTCGGGCATCGTCCTCGCTGGCACTGGCCCGTTGAGCGACGATTTCGACGTCGGCGTCCGGAACCCCCCCAGCATCGGCGTCTTCCGATTCGGTCTCCTCACCCGCCGATGGGGCCGTCGGTTCGGCCCCCGAACCGCGCTCCCGGACGTCAGGCGAACCGACGACCTGGTAGGTTTCCTGCCCCCTGGCATCCATTTTCATTACTTCGGGCCCATCGAAAACGAGTTCCTCATCGCTCGTCCGAATGACGACCTCCTCGGCGTCGATGTCCTCCATGTCGACGCCCATCTGTTCCATGAGCTTCTCCATCTTCCGCGGGTTCAGACCGCCACCGCCTCCAAACATACCAGTAGAACACTGGTCGTGCAATAAAAAGCGTGGCGAAGAAGCGTGGAGACAGTGGCAGATCATTGGAAGTAATGCGGCCCACGAACTACGCGTCGGCCCCTTCACGGACCGAAACCGCCATACCGGTCTGGAAATCGGCCATCGCGGCGGCCGAGAGTTCGGCCCGACCGACCGCGAGCGGGGCATCGTCACCATCGACGACAACAACTTCATCGCCAGGTCTGATGGCCTCATCGACCGCCGTCACGAATTTTGCGAAGGCATTCCGTCCCTCGCGGACGAACGGCTCGCTTTCTTCCCCAACCGCCACCCGGCACAGTGGGGGTTCGAACGCGGACAAGAGCCGTTTGCCACCCTCGATTCCGAG
>JBKEGM010000353.1:0-3207 GCA_046710005.1 Natrialbaceae archaeon | reverse complement strand
GCGTCGGACTCAGTCACGCTGCTCGATTTCTTCGCGACGTGGTGTGCCCCCTGCAAGCCGATGATGGACGAACTCCGGCTCGTACGGGCTGAGTTTCCCGACCTCCATCTGCTCTCGATCACGTGGGAGTCCGAATCGGGCGCTATCGAGGACTTCTGGCGGGAGCACGAAGGGACCTGGAACGTGGCGAGTGACCCGGAGGTCACGACCGGCGAGACGTTCGGTGTGGGTGGCCAGTTGCCGACCACGCTCGTGCTGGACCCCGACGGGAACCAGGTCTGGGAGCATACCGGACTCGTCCGGGCCGACGACATCGCCGCCCAGGTGGAGGCTGCAGGGGAATGATCGATCTCGGGTCGCTTCGACTCGGCCTGGCGTTTTCGTTCGGGACAGTCACCTTCTTTGCCCCCTGTGCGTTCCCGCTGCTCCCGGGCTACGTAGCGTACTACCTTGGGAAAAGTAGCGAGGGGAAGGTAAGCCGCCCGCTCCCGTATCGCCTTGGACGTGCGGCCTCCGTCGGCATTGTGACTAGCTTGGGCTTCTTTCTCGTCTACGGTACGCTCGCAGTTGTCGCCATCGTCGTCGGCCAACAGGCCCTCAGGAACGTCAGTATCCTGGAACTCGTCGTGGGGGTCCTGCTGATCGTGCTTGGGACCGGGATGGCGTTCGGTCGGTTCCAGGCGTCCTCGCTGCACCTCCGGCTGCCCGAACGCCGACAGTCGACGCTCGGGTACTTCAGCTTCGGCGTCGTCTACGCAGCGGCAGCTGCCGGCTGTACCGCACCGTCGTTCATCGCCATTGTGGGACTCGGTCTTGGCGGCGGTCCGGCCTCGATGGCGGCGATGCTTGGCGCGTATGCCGCCGGAATGAGCGTCCTGATGATCGGTGTCACGACCCTCTCGGCTGTCGGTCGGGACACGCTCGTCCGCCGTCTCTCCACACGGACGGGAGGGATCACTCGGGTCGCCGGCGTCGTGATGGTGCTCGCCGGGGTGGTGCAACTGTACTATTTCCTGTTCCGGTTCGACGGGCTGGCGACGCTGGGGTTGGCATAGCTGCCGGGGGCGAATCCAGAAGTTTGGACCGGCGGTCTGGAACGGGAACGTCTCCGGAACGGGCGGTTGGACGGAACCCCCGTTTCTGGGTCGCTACACGCTCATTGACCCGACGGTCCGGCAACTGGCGCGTGTGATCTTCACACAAATCGGCCGACGGCGCTTTCCTTCCGAACGCCGTGTTTCGAAATGGTTTTAACCGGTTCCGCCAAATCACTCCGATACAGCGCCTCGCGCGTGAGATACCGACCATGAGCGAAGACAAACCTCACCAGAACTTGGCCATCATCGGCCACGTGGACCACGGGAAGAGTACGCTCGTGGGACGCCTGCTCTATGAAACGGGCAGCATCCCCGAGCACGTTATCGAACAGCACAAAGAAGAAGCCGAAGAGAAGGGCAAGGGCGGCTTCGAGTTCGCCTATGTCATGGACAACCTCGCCGAGGAGCGCGAGCGCGGGGTCACCATTGACATCGCCCACCAGGAATTCGACACCGACGAGTATTACTTCACTATCGTCGACTGTCCGGGCCACCGTGACTTCGTGAAGAACATGATCACGGGGGCCTCGCAGGCCGATAACGCCGTCCTCGTCGTCGCGGCCGACGACGGTGTCGCGCCCCAGACCCAGGAGCACGTGTTCCTGGCGCGCACCCTCGGTATCGGCGAACTACTCGTCGCGGTCAACAAGATGGACCTCGTCGACTACGAGCAGAACCGCTACGATGAGGTCGTTGCTGAGGTCGAGGAACTGCTCAAACAGGTGCAGTTCAGCACCGAGGACGCCTCGTTCATCCCCGTCTCCGCCTTCGAGGGCGACAACGTCGAGTCCCTCAGCGACGAGACGGACTGGTACGACGGTCCGACCGTTCTCGAGGCACTCAACGAACTGCCCGAGCCTGAACCGCCGACGGACGCGCCCCTGCGGCTCCCGATCCAGGACGTCTACACGATTTCCGGTATCGGGACCGTCCCGGTCGGCCGTGTCGAGACCGGCATGATGAACCCCGGCGACATGGTGAGCTTCCAGCCCTCGGACGTCGGCGGTGAGGTCAAGACGATCGAGATGCACCACGAGGAAGTCCCCGAGGCCGGCCCCGGCGACAACGTCGGGTTCAACGTCCGCGGCATCGGCAAGGACGACATCCGCCGTGGCGACGTCGTCGGTCCCGCTGACGACCCGCCGACGGTCGCCGATACGTTCCAGGCCCAGATCGTCGTGATGCAGCACCCCTCGGTCATCACCGAGGGCTACACCCCGGTCTTCCACGCGCACACCGCACAGGTCGCGTGTACGATCGAGTCCCTCGACCAGAAGATCGACTCCTCCAGTGGCGAGGTCGAGGAGGAGAACCCCGACTTTATCCAGTCGGGTGACGCTGCGGTCGTCACCATCCGTCCGCAAAAGCCCCTTTCGGTCGAACCAAGCAGCAAGATTCCCGAACTCGGCAGTTTCGCCGTGCGCGACATGGGCCAGACCATCGCTGCTGGTCGCGTGCTTGACGTCGACGAATAACTCCCCCTACTATGCAACAAGCACGCGTCCGACTGGCGGGCACGAGCCCCGAGGACCTCGACGACATCTGCGACGACGTCGAGGAGATTGCCGAGAAGACTGGCGTCTCCCTGTCGGGGCCGATCCCGCTACCGACCAAAACGCTCGAAATCCCGACCCGAAAGTCGCCTGACGGCGAAGGGACTGCGACCTGGGAGCACTGGGAAATGCGCGTTCACAAGCGGCTCATCGATCTCGACGCCGACGAGCGCGCCCTCCGACAGCTCATGCGGATCCAGGTGCCGAACGACGTCAGCATCGAGATCGTTCTCGAGGACTGACGGCCCACTAGCTTCCCGATCGTGGCCGTATCTGGGAGTGCCAACCTTGGCTCGGTCGCTTGTGGTGGGTTTTTCTTTCTCCGACACCTCAGCCACAGTCGTGAGCCGTCGGAGCCCGACCGTCGAGACACTCGCCGTTTTCGCTGTCGTCTATCTCGTCCAGTCTGCACTTTCCATCGTCGCCCCCGCCATGGGGGCCTCATTGTTCGTCCTCGCCCCACCGATCGACGTCCGGCCGTGGGCCATCGTCACGAGCGTTTATGCCCACGCGGGGCTGGCCCACCTTGCCGCGAACGCGGTTGCGCTCGCCCTCGT
>JBKEGM010000352.1:0-3215 GCA_046710005.1 Natrialbaceae archaeon | reverse complement strand
AGTTCGTACTCCAGGCCCACCGCCTGGCGTTCCCGGCGGAGAGTGCTCACGCCGAGTTCCTTTGCCAGGGGCGCGCTCGGGCCGGTCGCGTCGATAACGATGTCACCGCGGACGGTCTCCCGCGCCCCGCCCGGACCCGTATACTTCACGCCGACGATATCGCCGCCTTCCATCACCGGTCCGGTCACCCGCGAGTCGAACCGGTATTCGGCCCCGTCGTCCCGGCCGTCCTTCACGAGGAACTCCTTGAACGCCTTGAAATCCAGGACGGCACCGGTCTGGTCGTGGTCGTAGAAGTTCGACGGCGACTCGAGGACGACGCTGTCCGTGAAGTTCATCACCACGTCGTCCGGGACGTTGAAGGAGGCCATCATCGACGGGAACGTCCCGCCAGTGGATTTGTTGCTCCGGGCCGGGAAATCCTCCTCGGGTTCGGTCTCCAGCACCAGCACGTCGTAGTCCCTGGCCGCGAGGTCGCGCGCACACTGGGCCCCGGCCGGGCCGCCGCCAGCGATAACGACGTCGTACTCGACGGTCATGGGTCACCTGGGGCCTGGAATTGCCCGATAGCGTTGCAGTCGGTCGGAGTCGATCGAGCGGTTCGTGGCGTCGAACCAGGCCCCTGTTCCCGGAGGGGCCGGTACCCGTCGGCGTCACCGTCGCGTCGAGCTACCCTGGTCATGACTGTGCCTTAGAATCAAGGGGCTCATAAGTCCCACTGTCGCGGATCGGGAAGCGATTCCATTACTACCGGTTCGACAGTTGGAGTGGGCGGTCGATCGACTCGAGATATCGCCCAGTGGATCGTCGACGGAGTGGGGTTTTGGTTGCCGCACCACCTCCAGTTAGGCCGTGCCCTCGCCCTGAAGCGTCGGTCGAAGTTCCCCTCGGTCCTCGAGTTCGGCCAGAATGTCGCTCCCGCCGACGAACTCCCCATCGACGTACGTCTGTGGAATGGTTTCCCAGCCACTATGCTCCTCCAGGGCCTCCCGGTAGGCCGGGAGGTCCTCGAGAACGTTCACGGTTAGGAACTCGTCGCGGTACTTGGCGATCAACCCGATTGCCCGCTGGGAAAAGCCACACTGTGGGCGTTCGGGAGTGCCCTTCATGAAGCAAACGACCGATCCGGACTCGATCGCCTCGTCGACGCGTTCACTAACTGGTTCGCTCGGTTCGTCGCGGTGTTTTGATGGCATACCACCGATTCACAGGGATCGAGTACCTTAAGCTCTGTTCCCGCGGGTATCGGGAATCCATACCCGTGGACCGCCACCTCGATCAGGAATCGAAGTCCACTTCGATCTCGCCAGGTGCCCGCGTGGTCACCTTCAACGCGTGGATGTCCCTGGTCAGGTGGTCGTCGACTGCATCGTAGACCAGGTCGTGTTGTTCGAGGAGTGATTTCCCCTCGAACGCGGATGAGACGACGGTGACGGCCAGGTGATCGTCGTCCTTCGGTCGTGGAGCGGTCACCTCGGCAGTCGCTTCCGGAATCGCGTCCTCGATCAATCGTTCGACGTCCTCGGGGTCCATATCCTCCATCCATGGCTTCCATTCGAATAAGTCTCTGCCCCGTTTGAGATCCGTTCAACCTTTCTTCCGCCCGAGCACCGGGCTTTTTGCGCTTGCCACCCGTTTCCGCGCACGTGCGACTGGTCCAGGTTACGATCCCGGCGGGCAAGCGTGAAGGGATCCTCGACACGCTCGATGACCAGGAACTCGATTACGTCGTGACGGACGAGGTGAGCGGCCGGGAGTACACGGCGGTGGCGTACGTTCCGTTGCCGACGGTCGCTGTGGAGGACGTGCTCGAGACCCTGCGTGAGGCAGGTCTCGAACAGGAGGCCTATACGGTGGTCCTCAACGCTGAGACGGTTGTCTCCGAGCAGTTCGATGCATTGGAGGAGCGCTATGCGGAGGAGAAAGACGAGGACCGCATCGCCCGGGAGGAACTCGCAACGCGAGCGAAGGACATGGCCCCCGCGGTCGAGACCTTTGCGATCCTGACGGTCGTGAGCGTCCTCATCGCGACGGCTGGCCTGCTGCTGGACTCACCGTCGGTCGTCGTGGGATCGATGGTGATCGCCCCGCTGATTGGCCCAGCCATGGCGACGACGGTCGGGACGGTGCTGGACGAACGCGACATGTTCGTCCGGGGAGTGAAACTCCAGCTCCTGGGGTTTTTCCTCGCAATCGTCACTGCAGCGGCCTTTGCCACGCTCGTTCGGACCGTCCACCTGGTTCCGCCAGGGATCGACGTGCTCGCGGTCGGGGAGATCAACGAGCGCCTTGCCCCTGACTTCCTTTCCCTGGTGATTGCCCTCGGAGCTGGCGCCGCCGGCGCGCTCAGCCTCCGATCGGGCGTGTCGGCGTCGCTAGTGGGCGTCATGATCGCAGTGGCGCTCGTCCCGCCGGCAGCGGCCGTTGGTATCGGCATCGCGTGGGCCGAACCGAGCCTGGTCATCGGTTCCGGGGTCCTCGTGGCGGTCAACGCCCTTTCGATCAACCTCGCCGCCCTCGCGACGTTCTGGTATGGTGGGTATCGCCCGGATCAGTGGTTCCGTCTCGACGAGGCCCGGAGCGCGACCATTTCCCGGGTCGTCGTCCTGGGCCTCGTGCTGGTTGTCCTCTCGGTGTTCCTGGGTGGGGTCACCTACGCCTCATACCAAAGCGCCGAAATCCAGCAGTCAATCACTGCGGACGTCGAATCCGTCGTCGAGGCCCAGGGAGCGGTCGTCATCGACGTCACGTTCGTCGACGATGATCGGCTCCTTGCTCGGCCGTTCGACCCAACGCCCGAACGGGTGATCGTCATAGCCGGCGTGGAACGCGGGGAGACCCACCCCAAGCTTGCTGATCGAATTCGACGGCAGGTCGTCCAAAATGGTGGGCCCACAATCGAGGTGCGGTTCGTCGAAGTCCAGACCGCTGGGGACGGGACTTCCCGTAGCCAGGCTTCCCGTACCGTTGGTAGAACAGTCACCTATCACGACGATGCGGTACTTGCTGATTCAATTTCGACCGGGGCAGATTAGCGCAGGTAACGATTCTTTTGCGTCGAAACGTAACGTATATTGACGATTAGGAGGTCAGCAATTGCCAAATTTACCGATCTCTACTATTTCTTGGCACCGGAGCGTGCGATTACTGGTTCAGACATGAAATTCATCGAAAACGGGTCGCGAAGTGGTCTGACGGCCCCTCACTCGTCGAAG
>JBKEGM010000351.1:0-3254 GCA_046710005.1 Natrialbaceae archaeon | reverse complement strand
TGTCGACGTTCACGATGGGGACACGGGAGTTCGACTGCGACTGCGGCGAGTCGCATGCCGTCATCATGGACGTCCACCCGCCGTCGCGGTTCCTCCCCGAGTCGCTCGTCGAGGTCCTGCGCGAAACCACCGAAGCCGGGGACGCGTTCGAGGAGTTCGGCACGCCCCATCTCGTCGGGATGGTGATGGAGGAATACCCCGATAGCATCGAGACGATCGACCTGAGCGACGACGGGTCGGTCGGGTTCGGCCTGGTCTGGGTTGCCACGCTCGACGCCCGTCGCTTTCACGAGGTCGCCGTCGAACTGGTCGTCGAGATGATGGACCACGCGGTCAGTCACACGGACGCCGATGACGCCGTGGACGAATTCGAACGCCAGATGCACGCGTTCGACGTCGAGGAGTTCGTCGACGAGTACCGGGAGCAACGTGGCTTCGAATCCGAGTTCGACGAGCCCGTGTGATCGGGGTGCCGACCCACCGACGAGTCTTTTATCCGCCGAGTCCAACCAACGGGCGTGACCGATCGCGAACGCCTGGCCCGGTTTGTCAATTTAAAACTCCGGTCCGCCGGCCGCACACTGGCGAAGGCCGAGAACGCCTACTTGTCGGGCCGTCGAACAAGCACCTTGCCGACCGACGAGGCCGGGCGGGCCCGGATCGTGTGTCGGCGGTTCGCCGAGCGCCGGTCGGTCGAACTCGACGACAGCGGACGACCGCACTGTTTCGACCCCGATCACCCGGACTGCCAAGGCTGTGTCGAGGACATCGATGATGGCGCCATCGAGACCTGGGCGCCAGAAGACCTCGAGGACGCCAAACGATAGCGATCCGGTACCACCCGACCCGTCGGCTTTTTTCCCGCCCGCCCCGACAGTCCGCCATGGATCGCCCACTGGTGGCGGTGGTGCTCGCCGGCGGGACCGGGACGCGACTGTATCCAGCCAGCCGCAAGGATCGACCGAAGCAATTCTGCTCGTTCGGCGGCGACCGGTCACTCTTGGCCCGGACAGTCGACCGCGTCTCGTTTGCCGACGACATCGTGGTTCTAACGGGTGATCGGTACGCCGATCGGATCGGGGAGCACGCACCCGACGCCGACGTCTTGGTCGAACCCGCACCAAAGGACACCGGACCGGCGCTAGTCTACGCCGCGGCCCGACTCCAGGAGCGCTTCGAGGATCCGGTACTCCTCACCCTCCCGAGCGACCACCACGTCGCCGGCGACTTCGAAACCCCCGCCAGGGAGGCTGCTCATGTCGCACACGAAACCGGCGGTCTCATCACTTTGGGCGTCGAACCGACCCGCCCAGCGACGGGCTACGGGTACATCGAACCCGAAGAGGAACCCTCTGCAGGGAGTTCCGTCAACTACGCGCCAGTCGCTCGATTTCGCGAGAAACCCGATGGGGACCGTGCATCGGCTCTCGTCGAGGCCGGTTGCTACTGGAACGCCGGCATCTTCGCGTGGACGCCGGACACCTTGCTCCGCGAGGCCAGGGGGACGCCCGTGGACTCGATTGCAAGGGCGGCCGATTCCGATCCGACCGAAGAGGCCCTCGAAACCGCCATCGAGGACGTCGATCCCATCAGCATCGACTACGCCGTCCTGGAACGCACCGAAGAAGCCTACGTCGTCCCCGTCGCCTTCGAATGGGACGACCTCGGGTCGTGGGACGCCATGGAGCGGATCGTCGACCTGGACGCCGACGGAAATGCGGTATTGGGCGATGCGCTGACACTCGACGCGGCCGACAACGTGATCGCGACGGACGACGCCCACGTCTCGGTCCTCGGTGCCGAGGACCTCGTCGTCGCCGCCTACGACGACCGGGTCCTCGTCGTCCCGAAGGACGAAGCCCAGGGGGTCCGGGCGGTCGTGGATCGGTTACGCGATGCGGGGCTGTTTTGAGCCCAGCGGTCCCGGATCGCCGGGGCACGTAGCCCTTTGTGCCAGCGAGCCCACTCCATCTCCATGAGCGACGTCGAAACCTGGCGCGCCGAGATTCCTGCCGTCGCAGACGAGGGGTTGATCCATCTGAACAACTGCTCGGCCGGCCCGATCCCGCAACGCGGCCTGGAGGCCCGGCGGGAATGCGAACGCGTCTGGATCGAGGAACCGAACCCCTGGGAGACCTGGCTGGAGACGGTCGAGGAAGCGAAAACACGCTTCGCCGACCTGATCGGGGCCGAGCCCAACGAAATCGCGGTCTGCTCGGGGGCGACCGACGCCCTCGCCCGCCTGGCGAGTGCGTTCGATTACGAGGGCCGCGACGGCGTCGTGGTCTCCGACCTCGAATTCCCGACAGTGCCGCAGTTCTGGCACGGGCAGGAAGGGCGGGGCGCACGGCTCTCATACGCGGAATCACCGGACGGCATCAGCGTCCCGGTTGGCGCTTATGCCGACGCGATCGACGACGATACCCTGCTCGTCTCGACCTCGCATGCCCGATCGTTTACCGGAAGTCTTCTCGACGTCGCGGGGGTCGCCGACGTCGTCCACGATCACGGTGGCTACCTCGTCCTCGATGCTTACCAGTCGGCGGGCGTCGTCCCGATCGACGTGGACGCCATGGGCGTCGACGCACTGATTTCCGGCACGCTCAAGTTCCTCCTCGGCGGCCCCGGAATCGCGTTTCTCTACGTTGACGACACCGTCGTCGACGATCTCGAACCGACCACTCGCGGGTGGTTCGGGGCGAAAGACGTCTTCGGTTTCGAGCGAGACCCCGACTACGCCGCCGGCGCCCAACGGTTCGAACTCGGCACCCCGCCGGCAACCTGCGCCTACCAGGCCGCCGCCGGGATGGAACTGATCCAGGCCGTCGGCGTCGATCGCATCCGGGACCGGGTGGTTCGCCACACCCGGCACCTTATCGACGGCGCCGAGGAACTGGGGTTCTCGGTCCGAACGCCCAGAGCGGACGATCGCCGTGGGGGCGTCGTCAACGTGGCGATGGAGGATCCAGACGCGACGGAGGCGGCGATGATCGATGCGGGCTTCGCCCTGAGTACTCGCGCAGGCGGCATCAGACTCGCCCCGCACTTTTACACGACCGAGGCCGAGATCGGCGCAACGCTCGAAGCCCTCGAAACCCACGCCACCCCGGCCCAATGAGGGTGCCGGCGATTTCGGTGTCTAGCTCCGCAACCGTCCGCCGTCGACCGGCACCGACGCGCCGTTGACGAAACTCGATCGCGTCGACGAGAGGAAGGTAACGACGTCACCGAGTTCTTCGGGATCGCCGATCCGG
>JBKEGM010000350.1:0-3274 GCA_046710005.1 Natrialbaceae archaeon | reverse complement strand
GTAATAAGCACACTTCCCGGGCCACCTCGACCGTTGCTGGAGCCTTTGTGGGGTCGATCATAACCGGCTTTCGGACCGTGCCCGAAGAATACCCAGTGATGCGGCGCCCACGAGAATGGTTAGCCAGAACCCGCCCACGCGTTGGATAATAACGGCGGCCGTCACCAGTGGCAGGCTAATCCCAGTCATCGTGACCAGCAACACGACGTACACTGATTCGATACCGCCCAGCCCGCCGGGCATCGGGGCCACCGAAGCGATCGCCCCGACTGGGATCACGATCAGTGGGATCACGGGTGGAATCGGTTGGCCGAGGGCGACGAACGCAATCCAGAGGGCGCTGGCCTGGAACCCCCAGCCGAGTGTGGAAAACGAGAGCGCTCGCGCGAGTGCCCGGCGGTCGGTCGCGACGCGTTCGATCGACCCGTAGAACCGGTGGATCCGCTCATCGATACTTTCTGGATCAGGTGCCGAAAACCTCGGCAGAGCCCGGCCGATCCCGTGGGCTACAGGTGTTAGGAATTGGATGGTTCGTTGCTCGAGGGCGTATCGGTGACGCCAGGCGAGAAGAACGAGAGTCGGAACGCCCACGGCGAGTGCCACGACTGATATCGTAACGACCTCGAGTCGAGGACCAAGGGCCGTCGTCGTGGCGTAGTATCCGATCCCGATTATCGCCAACGTAATCGACGGCATGAAATTGAGCGTGTCGATGCTGGCGATGGCTGCCAGCCCCGTCTCGTAGTTCTCGTCTGCGGCATCCGCGATGAGCAACGCGGCGATCGGCTCGCCCCCGGCCTGCCCGAACGGCGTCACGTTGTTCGCGAACGCCGCGCTCGAATAGGCGAGAATACTGTCGGTCACCGAGAGTCGAGCACCAAGCACTTCCAGGACGGTTTGGAGGGCAAAGCTCCAGGCGACAAGCCAGCTAAGCATCATGACTCCGACGACGGCAACGATTCGGAGGTCGGCCCGTCCCAGCGCGGTAACGATCCGGTCAACGCCGACAAACCAGAACAACACGGCGAAGACGATCGCCGCAACGAGAAACCCCACGAGCGTGGCACGCAAGTCCTCCAGATCCATCTATGGGGTATGTGGCCGGGGGATGGTTTTAATCCGGCGACTGCCTCCCCGAGGCTGAACAACTCTGGACCGGTTTTCGATCGTGGTACTCGAATGATTTATGCGCGTGGTTCCACTTGCTTCGCACGACATGGTCGACAAAGCAGACCTCAGAGAACAGTTCGTCGAAGCCTTCGAAGAAGCAGACTACCCAATCTCGAGTCCGATGGATCTCGTTCCCGCGCTGCCGGACGGCCCGGGCACTCGTTTCGATTCGGGTGATTTTTCCATGACGGCGATGGAATTGAATACGAAACTGTCAGGGGGGAACTTCCCCTACGATGACGTCGAATCGTTCGTGGACGACGTCATCGATCAACTCGAAGAGCAGGACCTCCTGTAGGAACAACTGCAGGGAGATTCCTGGTGAGCATCAGGTTTTCCGGCCGGGATCGAGACATTGATCCCGACTTCCTCGGCCTGCACAGTCTGTGGACCATCGAAGGTATTTTCATTGTTAAATGGTACCAATGACCAACGTAACGGTTTAATCCCCCAGGGTACTACGCACTGTATCTCATGAGAAAACAGGAGTTCATTCATCTGCACGCACTGCTTGCAGAGGTATCAACGGAGTTTCGGGAGGACGGACAATCGATCGAACTCGAGACCTACCTCGATCAAAGCGTTCGGCCGACATCGATTCATCGATCGAAAACAGCACATAAGGACGCGGTAATGACACTGGCGGGCGAACTCGTCGAAAATCTTGAAGCGGAACCGGAACACCGAACCGTTCCGACCAAGGCGGACTAATCGCGTTCTCCGCAGGGCCTGCAACTGCCCAGCGACAGGTTTCTCCAGAGACCGATGTCGTGGATCCGATCGGATTATTCGATTTCACTACCGAGGGCCGCGTTCGCTCGCTCCTCGATCAATCCCCCGAGCACCATCGCGGTCGCGTCGTCGATCGGCCCGTGCAGCGGTCGATCACCGGCCTCGGTGGGCATGGCTGACTGGACGGCGTTCGCCACCGCACCGGTGGCGGCGCCCGGATCGAGGTCCTCGTCGACGAACTCGAGCGCCCGCGTTGCGCTCAGGAGTTCGATCGCGACGACCCTGGCTGTCGACTCCGCCGCGTCCCGGGTCTCCAGGGCCGCGTTCGCACTCATGCTAACGTGATCCTCCTGGTTTCCACTCACCGGGGTACTGTCGGTCCCGGCCCGGGCCGTCGACCGAAGGTCGTTGACGAGTGCTGCTGCGGTATACTGGGCAATCATGTACCCGGATTCGAGGCCGCCCTGGTCCGCGAGGAACGGTTCGAGATGTGGTTCCTGGACGTGGGGGTTCAAAAGCCGATCGACCCGGCGTTCGCAGATCGATGCCAGGTCCGTCAGGGCGGCGACTGCGTAATCGAGTCGGTGGGCAAGGGGTGCGCCATGAAAGTTCCCACCCGAGAGCACCGCTCCGACGTCCGTGCCACTTGCCCTGTCGTCGACGTCGTCGGCCGGGAACACGAGCGGATTATCCGTCGCGCTGTTGAGTTCCACATCGACTGCGTCGCGAAGGTGCTCGATCGCGTCGCGGACGGCCCCATGAACCTGTGGCAGACACCGGATCGAGTAGGCGTCCTGGATCCGGTCACAGTTGCGGTGCGATTCGACGATGCCCGAGTCCGCCGTCAGTCGCCGCACGTTCCGTGCGCTCGCGGCCTGGCCGTCATGCGGTCGGACGTCATGAATCGCTGGGTCGCTGCTGGCCGTCGTGCCCATCGTGACCTCGGTCGTCAGGGCACCCGCTGCATCCGCGGCGCGGAGGGTGCGTTCCGCGTCGACGACCACGAGCGCACCGATCCCGACGGTGAGTTGGGTGCCGTTGATGAGGGCGAGTCCCTCCTTGGCCTGGAGCGTCAGTGGGTCGAGACCGGCGGTCGCGAGCGCGTCGTCGCCGGGGAGTCGATCGGCACCGCCGGACGCGGGTGGATCCTCGACCACGTGCGCTTGCCCCTCGCCGATCAGGACCAGCGCCATATGTGCCAGCGGTGCCAGATCCCCGCTGGCCCCCAGGCTCCCTATCGAGCGGATAACTGGATGCACGCCCTCGTTCAGCATCGTCACCAGCGCCTCGACGACCGGCAGGCGGATGCCGGAGTAGCCCTTTGCGAGCGTGTTTGCCCGGGCGAGCATCATCGCGCGGACGACTTCTCGAT
>JBKEGM010000349.1:0-3300 GCA_046710005.1 Natrialbaceae archaeon | reverse complement strand
GCCGTCAAAGCCACCGTCGGCGCGGGGTATCAATCCGTCATCGGCGACGTTCGAACCGCCACGAAACGGGTGGCCGATGATCTGGGCCCAGGGGTTCGATTATAATCGGAGAATGATGCCGGGGCACATTGAGGACGGGCAGGAGGGTTTTATCACTGGGACCGCTACGAGTCGACGAATGTACGAGACGATACTCCTCCCGACCGACGGGAGTCGGGACATCGATGGGGTCATCAGGCACGCCATGACCATCGCATCGATGGCCGATGCCACCGTTCACGCCCTCTACGTGATCGAGGGCAGCAAGGCCAGGGGCGCCCATCCCGACGACGAAACGGTCGAGGAGGCTCGCGAAGCCTGGGAGGACGCCGGCGGCGACATCGAGGACCTTGGCGAGAAGGAAGACGTTCCAGTGAAGACGGCTGTCCTCGAAGGAAACGCCGCCGATGCCATTCTCGATTATGCCGACCAGGTGGACATAGATATGATCGTCATGGGAACTCACGGCCGGTCAGGACTCGACCGGTTTCTCCTGGGGAGTGTTGCAGAGCGAGTACTGCGGATGAGCGACGTGCCCGTTATGACCGTGCGATTGAACGATGACAACCGCACCGTTTCCGACGCCGAAACGGCAGAGGAGGTCGCCAGGGACGTGTTGAAGGCGGATGGCTATGAGGTGGATTCGTTCCCAGACGACCCCTATCGGGAAACTGGCACCTGGATCGTCCGCACGGAGACGGTGAATGGAGCGGTTTTCAACGTTCACATCGACGCCGCCACCGGTGACGCGAGGGCAGCCAGGATCGACTGAGTGGGGTGAGAACTCCCCCGAAGAATCACGCTGTCGGCGGCGTTGTCCCGAGGATGGACTCTCGATCGATCGGCGGTTCAAACACGCCGTCTTTGGTCACCAGATAGTCGACCAGTTCCATCGGCGTGGCGTCAAACGCAGGGTTGTAGACCGCGACATCCTCGGGCGCATTGGGTTCGCCATAGATGAATCGAAGTTCCTCCGGATCGCGCTCCTCGATTTCCACGTCGTCCGCACTGGACTCGCCGTCGATCGTCGATCGCGGTGCGGCCACGACGAACGGAATGTCGTGACGGTCGGCCAGAACCGCGTGCTTGTAGGTCCCGATCTTGTTGAACACGACGCCCTGGTCGCCAAACTGGTCACCGCCATCCAGGACGACACGATCGGCCCCCACCACGACCGCGTCGATTCGGCCCTCCTGGATCGCAAGGCCGCTGGCATTGTCCGGGATCAGCGTGACGGGCACGTCGCGTTCCTGCAACTCGACGGTCGTGATCCGCGAGCCCTGGTTGAGCGGCCGGGTCTCGTTGGCAATCACCGAGACGTCCGTCCCCGCCTCTTGAGCAGAGTAGATGACGCCCAGGGCAGTCCCCCAGTCGACAGTGGCAAGGGCGCCGGCGTTGCAGTGGGTCATCACCGTATCGCCGTCCGAAAGGAGCGTGGCGCCGTGTTCGCCGATGTTCCGGTTTCGCTCGACGTCACGGTCCGCGAGGGCTTTGGCGGACCGGAGGGTGAGCTCGCGGGCTTCCGCGATCGATTCGGCGTCGTCCATTGCGGCAAGCGCCTCGTCAACGCCGCGGGAGAGGTTGACGGCCGTCGGCCGGGCGGTCGACACTCGTTCGGCATCGGTTTTGACGGCCTGCCGGAACGCGTCCAGTGAATCGTCGTCAGCAGTCTGGGCCGCCAGGGCGACTCCGAAAGCGCCAGCGGCGCCGAGCGCCGGCGCACCGCGAACCCGGAGGATCTCGATACTCTCGACGAGATCGTCGACGGTTTCTGCGCGGGAGGTCGTATACTCGGCGGGAAGGCGCGTCTGGTCGACCATGACCACGCAATCGTGCTCGTCGTCCCAATCGATCGTTCGCATGGCTGAGGGTGAGGCCCGGACGGGCAAGAACCTACGGCAAACAATCCGGAAGCGAGAAACCGGGAAACGGAACGACTGATCAGTTCCCCTGGCCGTAGGATTCGAACTTCTCGGCAACGCGCTCCATCTCGTCCTCTGGAAGCGTGACTGGGTCGCCCATCGCCCTGGCCTGGGCGTAGATCCGGGCCCCGTATTCGACGGCCTCGAGGCTTTCCAGTGCGGCGTCGGCGTCGGCCCCGGTCGCGACGACGCCATGGTTGGCCAGCAGGCAGGCCGTCGTGCCGGCATCCTCCATCGCCGCGATCGCGGTGGCTGCAAGATCCTCCGAGCCATAGGTAGCGTAGTCGGCGACTGGGACGTGGTCGCCGACTCGGGCGAGTCCGTAATGGACGGCCGGGATCGGTTCACGGAGGACCGCGAACGTGGTCGCCCATGGCGCGTGGGCGTGGGCCACTGCTCCCACCTCAAATGTCTCGTAGAGCGAAAGGTGCATCGGCACCTCGCTGGAGGGTTCGAGACGCCCGGCGAGTTGATCGCCGCCCATCCGGAGGACGGGGACGTCGACCGCCGTCAGGTCACCATAAGGGACACCCGTCGGCGTGATCGCCACCCGTTCGCCGGCCCTGACGCTGAGGTTGCCTGACCGCCCGGGCGTCAACCTGGCGAGTTCCGACGCGCAGTCGGCCACAATCCGCTGGATCCGTTCGGTCACGACCATCCACCTCGGCCAGACCCCGAGATGTACCCGTTCATACTGGCCGGTCGTTCTCGGCGATGTTACCTGTATCCACCGACTCGATTCCGGGGACGAACGGTAACGCTATTGTATGGCGGCCGTTTACTCATCGATTGCAGTGGAGTCCCGTGGTGTAGTGGCCAATCATAGAGGCCTTTGGAGCCTCTGACGGCGGTTCGAATCCGCCCGGGACTACTCAATTTTTTTATATAATCCCCGCGAAAAACCCTTATAAAGCCTCCAGAAGCCCTCAAACGGACGATAAATCATATTCTGCAATAGACATTTCCTGGGTTAGGGGGTGTCTGGCGTGACCGGGCAGTCCAATGAGGGACCTTCGATCGACGGGACCGTCCAGTACCTCTCCGAGGCCCCACACTGGCTGGGTGACGGCGAAACCGTCGACGTCGTCGACGATACAGTTGCCGGCGAGGAAAACGTTGAGGATGTCCCCGTCCCCGACGGCAGCGATCGCCGGCCCGACGTCAAGGGGCAGACCACGCTTGAGGACTGGGGGTGGTCGCCTTGACAGACGAGATCCCGCCGGATCGCCGGTGTCCGATCTGTGGCGACCTCAACGTCAACCCCCAACCGGACAGCCTGTGTCCAAAGCACTACCCGTCCGATGACCCGCCGGAAATCACGCTTTTAGATGAGAACTTC
>JBKEGM010000348.1:0-3328 GCA_046710005.1 Natrialbaceae archaeon | reverse complement strand
GCGCCCTGTGCTGGTTCCGTCTGAACAGCGTATTTGTTTCCGTGTGGTTCCCACTCGGTGGCGGTTTGCTCGAACTCGAAATCGATGTCGAGCGAGCGCGCGTGCTGCTTGACCGGGCGAGTAAGGTCATCCGGGTACTGCGGCAGCATCGAGTCGAGCATCTCGACGACCGTCACGTCGCTGCCTGCCTTCGCGTAGACCGTGGCCAGCTCCATCCCGATGTAGCCCGCGCCGACCACGACGAGTTCGTCGGGGACGGACTCCAGCTGGAGGGCCTCCCGCGAAGAGAGGACCGGCTCGTCGTCGTAGGAAAATCCCGGAATTTCGATCGGTTCGGAACCGGTCGCGATGATCGCGTGTTCGAACTCGATGGTCTCCGACCCTTGCCCCTCGCCAGAATGAGAAATCCGGGCGCTGTGTTCGTCCTCGAAAACCGCGGTGCCCTCGATCACGTTCACGCCGTTGGCCTTGCAGAGTTTCCCGACGCCGCCGGTGAGCTGATCCACCACGTCCGCTTTCCAGTCCATCATTTGGGCGAAGTCGATGGCCGGGTCCGCGTGAACGCCCAATTCTTCGGCGTTTGCGGCATCGTGGGCGATGCCCGTCGCCGTGATCAGCGCTTTCGACGGGATGCACCCGTGGTTGAGGCAGATCCCACCAAGGTCGGCTTTCTCGACGAGGGTCACGTCGAGATCGAGTTGCCCCGCGCGAATCGCGGCTACGTAGCCGCCAGGTCCTGCGCCGATAATCAATACATCCGTACCGGTGGTAACGTCTCCGACGACCATACGTGAATTCCAGGGCGGAGACTACAAAAAGCCGCAGGAAAGGAATCGAGTCGGGCGAACGGTCCGGCCGAGTTCTTCACTCCAGCAACAGCAGCTTCGGGTTCTCGAGGTACTTCTTGATCTCGTTGGTGAACTGCGCACCGATCGCCCCGTCGACGATGCGGTGGTCGAACGACAGCGACAGGGTGAGCATGTGGCGGGGTTCGATCCGTTCTTCGCCCTCGACCTCGACGACGCGCGGTTTCTTCTTGATTTCACCGATCGCCAGAATGGCGCTTTCGGGGTAGTTGATGATCGGCGTGGCGTACTCGCCCCCGATCCCGCCGATATTGGTCACGCTGAAGGTACCGCCCTGCATCTCCTCGAGCGAAATCGAGCGGTCCCGGGCCTTCTGGACCCGCTCGTTCATCTGAGAGGCGACCTGGAGGAGGCCCTTCCGATCGACGTTTTCGACGACCGGCACCATCAGTCCGACGTCAGTCGCGGTCGCGACGCCGATGTTGTAGTAGTGGTGTTTGACGATCTCCTCGTTTTCCTCGTCGAGGGCGGCATTGACGAGGGGGTACTCCTTAAGGGCCGCGACGGCGGCTTTCATCACGAATGGCAGGTAGGTCAGCCGGATTCCCTGCTCCTCGGCCGCGGCTTTCAGTTCCTCGCGCGTCTCCACCAGTTCGGTCACGTCCACCTCGTCGTGGTGGGTGACGTGGGGCGCCGTGTACTTCGACTCCTTCATCGCCTCGCCGATGGTCCGTCGAACGCCCCGATATGGTTCGGTCGTCGTTCCGCCCTCGACGGCCTCGACGGTATCCGGCACGTCGGCGGGTTCCCGGGTCGCTGGACCGGTTTCTTCGCGTTTAGCTAATGCCTCGGTGTCGGCCGCCTGGGCAGCCTGCTGCGCTTTTGCGTACTCTCGAACCGCCTCCGGCGTCACGAAGGCTTGTCCGTCGCGTTCTTCCGTTGCGGGCACGGCGTCGATATCGACGCCCTCCTCATCGGCGATCCGGCGGGTGGAGGGCGCCGCCAGTGTCTTCTCGCGGTCGGCGGACTCGACCTGGTGGGCAGTCGTTTCGGCGGCCGCTGTTTCGGTTTCGGATTCGGCGGCGTCGGCCTCTACGTCCGCATTGGCTGCTTCAGTGCCGCTTCCCGGTTCTGCGGCCACGGTCTCAGTTGTTCCTTCCTCTGCGTGGGCCCGGACGTCGCTCTCAGTTACGCGACCGCTCGGGCCGGATCCCTGGACAGTGGCGATGTCAACGCCAAGTTCGCGGGCCAGACGGCGGGCGCTGGGGGCCGCGAAGACGCGCCCTTCGGGTGACGGGGGTTCCTCGCCGTCGGTTCCGGGCTCGGCGTCCGTTTCGGTCTCGCTTTCGGTCGATGTCGTCTCCGGTTCGGCAGACGGTACTGCTTCGTCGGCGTCAGCTTCCCCTTCTTCCTGAAAGACGATAATCACGTCACCGACGGGGACGATTTCCCCTTCCTCGGCGCGCAGTTCCGCGACGGTCCCGTTCACTGGCGAGGGGACTTCAACGAGAGCTTTGTCGGTCTCGACCTCGGCAACCGGCTGGTCTTCCGTGACCGGATCGCCCGATTCGACGAGCCACTGGACCAGTTCGCCCTCGGCGACGCCCTCGCCGACGTCGGGGAGTTTGAATTCACGCACCATGAATTAGAACTCCATTGCGTTCCGAATACCGTCCTCGATTCGAGCCGGCTCGGGGAGGTAGTAGTCCTCAAGGGAGTACAGTGGGAACGGCGTGTCGAAGCCGGTGATTCGCTCGACTGGGGCCTCCTGGTGGAGGAGCGCCTCCTCCTGAATCGTCGCGGCGATTTCCGCGCCGATGCCGCCGGTCTGGGGCGCCTCGTGGACGACCGCCGCCCGCCCAGTCTTTTCGAACGACTCGACGATGGCGTCGGTGTCCAGTGGCGAAAGCGTCCGGAGGTCGACGACTTCGACGTCGATCTCCCCCTCGAGGTTTTCGGCAGCCTCGATCGTCGGACGACTCATCGCACCCCAGGTGTACACTGAAATGTCCGACCCTTCGCGGCGGATCGCCGCCTCGCCCAGCGGAATATCAAAGGAATCATTTGGGACGTCTTCCCGGAAGGCCCGGTAGATGAGTTTCGGTTCGAGGAACATCACCGGGTCAGGATCGCGGATCGCGGACGCCAGCAGTCCCTTCGCGTCGTAGGGTGTGCTCGGGACGACAACCTTGAGGCCTGGCTGATGGACGAAAAAGGCCTCCGTCGACTCGGAGTGATGCTCGGGCGCCCTGATGCCACCGCCATAGGGGGCACGAATCACCATTTGTGCGTTGAACCGCCCGCGGCTCCGCGTCCGGAGGCGGGCGACGTGGCTGACGATCTGGTCGAACGCCGGGTATATGAACCCGAGGAACTGGATTTCCGGCACCGGTTTCAGCCCGTAGGCGGCCATGCCGACGGCGGTGCCGACGATACCGGACTCGGCGAGCGGCGTGTCGATGACCCGGTCCTCGCCGAACTCCTCGTAGAGGCCGTCGGTCGCGCGGAACACGCCACCGTTC
>JBKEGM010000347.1:0-3328 GCA_046710005.1 Natrialbaceae archaeon | reverse complement strand
GGATCGCCCAGAGACAACCGTTGTCTCCACCACCGAGCACAGCGAGGACGGCCCCGACGAGTGTACACTCTTTCCCTGTAACCTCGAGGGGGTCGACCTCATGACAACGTGGATAACCGCTCGCGGTAATTCGTTCGTAGATCTCGAATCGATGCGGTGAACCGCCGGCCGAATTCTTTTGCCGTAGGACGGCCCACACAGGAAGAACTCCACGCCTTCCGTCCCGGGCCGATTCGTTGAAATAGGGCCCTCCGTTCGGATGAGGTTCGTATAAGGGCGTCGTCCTCATTGACCCCAACGAGAGGTTACTATGAAACTGGTACAATGCGTCCCGAACTTCAGCGAGGGACGCCGCGAGGACGTCATCGACGAGATCGTCGCCGAACTGGACGACTACGAGGTCACGGTGCTGGACGTCTCCCCGGACGCCGACCACAACCGGACTGACGTCACGTTCATCGCCAAGCCGGAGATCGCGAAGAACGCCGCCATGGACCTGGCGCTAACGGCGGTCGAACTGATCGACATGCGCGAACAGGAGGGAGAGCATCCTCGGATGGGAGCCATCGACGTGGTCCCCTTCATCCCGCTTATGGACACCGAGATGGAGGACTGTGTCGAACTCGCCGAGGACTTCGCGGAGGAGTTCGCGGAGCGCGCCGACGTCCCGACCTACCTCTACGAGGACGCGGCCCGCAAGCCGAGGCGGGAGAACCTCGCGGACGTCCGCGAGGGCGAGTACGAAGGGCTGCGTGATGAGATCGGCTCGAACCCGAAAAAGCAACCTGACTTCGGCCCGAACCACATCAACGAGACGGCCGGCGCGACGGCGGTCGGGGCGCGGTTCTTCCTGGTGGCATTCAACGTCAACCTCGATACCGACGACCTCGAGATCGCCCAGGAGATCGGGCGAAACGTGCGCCACTCCTCCGGCGGCTACCGCCACGTCAAGGCGATGGGCTTCGAGATCGAAGAGCGGGGTATCGTCCAGGTCTCGATGAACATGACCGACTTCCGTGGCACCCCGCTGTTCCGCGTGTTCGAGACGATCAAAGACGAGGCAAACCGCCACGGCGTCACTGTCGTAGGAAGCGAACTCGTCGGCCAGGTGCCGATGGAGGCCCTGATCGACGTGGCGGATCACTACCTGCGCCTGGAGGACTTCGAGACCGAACAGGTGCTCGAACAGCGACTCCTGGAGGAAGGACGATGAGCTTCGCCGACATGACCGTCCGCGAGTTCGTCGAGGAGCTGTCGACCGACAGTGCGACGCCCGGTGGCGGCAGCGGTGCGGCGATCACCGGCGCCATGGGCGCGGCCCTGGGCGAGATGGTCTGCAACCTGACGATCGGCAAGGAGGACTTCGAGGACGTCGAGGACGACATGGCAACCGCCCGCGACACACTCGAAGGCCATCGCGAGCGACTGCTGGATCTCGCCGACAAGGACTCGGCGGCCTTCGACGAACTGATGGCCGCCTACCGGACGCCGGAGGATGAGGGCAAGGCCGAGGCCATCGAGCAGGCCTCGAAGACCGCCGCCGAAGTGCCGATGGAGACCGCCCAGGAGTGCCTGGCCGTGATCGAAGAATCGATCGACGTGGCCGCGAAGGGCAATCCCCACTCGGTCACCGACGCCGGGACGGCGGCGCTGCTGGCCCACGCCGCCCTCGAGTCGGCGCTGTACAACGTCGAGATCAACCTGGGGAGCATCGACGACGAAGGGTTCTGTGAGGAAATGCAGAACAAAACCGACCAACTGGTCGGGGACGCCGACGCCGCGCTTGCCGACGTCCAGGACGCGGTCGACGAGAACCTGTAGGCCGGCCATGCTGACACAACAGGACGACGAATGGCCCCGGCACGACCGGGCGAAGCACACGAAACCGGCGGCGACACGGACGACGGGTGCCGCGCTCGCCGCCACCGATTCACGGACACACTCATGACCGACTATACGATCGTTCACGACGTGGGAGAACTCGTTGCCGGGCCGGGAGCCGAGAGGCCGCTCGAGATCCACGAGGACGCCGCGATCGTCGCGACCGACGGCACGGTCGAGGCGGTCGGCCCGAGCGACGAACTGCAACGCGAGTACCCACCCGAAGACGCAAAAACAGCGGTCGACGCCGACGGAAGCGCGGTCGTCCCGGGCTTCGTCGACCCGCACACCCATGCCCTGTTCGCGGGCGACCGCTCGGACGAGTTCGAGGACAAGCTCCGCGGGAAGACGTATCAGGAGATCCTGGAGGAAGGGGGCGGCATCCTGCGGACCGTTCGGGCAACTCGCGAAGCGAGCGCGGACGAACTCCTCGAGAATCTCCTGGGCCAACTCGACGCCATGCTGGCCCACGGGACCACGACCGTCGAGGTCAAATCCGGGTACGGGCTGGACGTCGAGACCGAGACGAAGATGCTCGACGTGATCGCCAAGGCCGACGAGAACCATCCCGTCGACGTGATCCCGACGTTCCTCGGCGCCCACGCCGTCCCGGAGGACGCGGAGACGGACGAATACGTCGACCACGTGATCGACGAGCAACTGCCGGCGGTCGTCGACCAGGGGATCGCGGAGTTCGTCGACGTATTCTGCGAGACGGGGGTGTTCGACGTCGAGCAGTCTCGACGGGTCCTCGAAGCCGGGATGGACGCGGGCCTGACGCCGAAGGTCCACGCCGAAGAGTTGTCCCACATCGGCGGAACGCAACTCGCGGCCCACCTCGGCGCGGCCAGCGCCGACCACCTGCTGTACGCGAACGAGGACGACATGGCAGCCGTCGCCGAGACCGACGTCACGCCGGTCCTCCTCCCCGGGACAGCCTTCGGGCTGGGAGAGGACTACGCCGACGCCCAGGGGTTCAAGGACGCCGGTGCGCCCGTCGCCGTCGCGACGGACTTCAACCCGAACTGCCACTCCCAGAGCATGGGCTTCGCACAATCCCTCGCATGCGTTGGCATGACGATGACGCCCGCCGAGGCGCTGGTGGCGGCGACGAAGAACGCCGCATTGGCGCTGGACCGGGAGAACGGCCTCGGCACGCTCCAGGAAGGCGCCCCGGCCGACCTGGCCGTCCTCGACGCGCCGTCGTACGTCCACGTTGCCTACAGTTACGGCGTGAATCGGGTGGGGACAGTGCTCAAGGACGGCGACATCGCTCACAGCTAGCCGTTCAGTTCGGGATCCTGCGACCGTCACTTCTGACTCTTCGAAACCCCCAATACTATAACAATTTTGGACTTATGTTCATAAATTAGATTCCTAACGTAATTTTCCACGATTGTTTAAGATTTGGTTGAAACATTTGGGGGGACATAAACACACCGCCCTA
>JBKEGM010000346.1:0-3330 GCA_046710005.1 Natrialbaceae archaeon | reverse complement strand
CCGTTCCTCCGGACCGCTGGACGATCCAGTACACGAACCACAACCCAAGGCCGCTCCCGTGATAGAGTTGATCGATTTCCACCCCGTCAGTCAGTATCCGCCGCTCCATCGAAGGGATGCCGGGCCCATCGTCGGCGACCACGATGCGGATCCCGTCATCGGTTATTGTTGCCCGAACGGTGACCTGTGGGACCTCCCGGTCGTGGTGACGGACGGCATTATCCAACAGTTCCTGGATCGCCTCCCCGAAATAGGGATGTGCCAGGACCGTACAATTTGGCGAATTGACGAAACGTATCTTTGCCTCGGGATGGGTGTTCCGGACGGTTGTGGTTTCACGGTCCAGCAAATCGTCCAGATCGACTTCTTGAATCTCTCGACTCGACCACAGCAGGTTCGTGATCCGGCGTTCCTTGTCGACAGTCCTCAAGAGTTGGTCGCTTTCCCGGACGATGCCTTCGGCGTCCGTTGCAACCGGCGGAGACGCCACGTCCGCGATGTTCTCCGCGAGCCCCCTGATCATCGTCATCTGGTTGTTGAGGTTGTGCCTGAGCACGCGATCCACGACCTGCATCTGCGTTTCGCGGTGGGCCCGATCGGTGACGTCCCGACAGATCGCCACGGTCCCGTCGAGGTCGTCGTTCTCGTCGTAATGGGGATATCTCGTGGTCGAGAACGTCCGGGTTCCCATCGTCGGCAGGTCCGCAGTCGTCTCGTAATCGAGGGCGGATTCCGTCTCGACGACACGAGATCGCTTTTTATCGATCCGTGCTGCCGTCTCGTCGTCCATGAACGCGGATTCACTCTTCCCGACGAGGGCCCTCTTGGACATGTCGGCGTAGTCTGTTACGGCCTCGTTCACCACCCGATAGGTGCCATCGAGATTCTGAAGCATGATCGGATCGTCGATCCGCTCGGCGATCTCCTTGAACGTCTGGAGGTCGCTCTCAAGGACCTGGTTGTGCAAGAAGAGGCCGATATCGTCGGCGATATCGACGAGGAACTGGACGTTTTCCTGTTGCGGTGGGTCGTCAGGTGCAAAGTGGATCGTCAGCACACCGAACTCCACCTCATCGTGCGTGATGGCGATGGCAATGCCTGCGTGATTCGGGCGATCCTCCACGTGTTGGGCGAACGGCGGTTCCGTCACGTCCCCCAGGTGGTAGACTCCGTGGTCGAACACGGTATCCAGGTACTGTTCTGAATGAAACGCGGCGACGTCGTCCTCGTCAAGTTCAGACCCGCTCTCGCAAATGAACTCTGTCTCGGATACTCGCACCAGCGAGAAGAACGTACACTCGAAGAGATCACTCGACGCGATGATGTCGGTCGTCTTCGGGAGCATCTCCAGGACGTTGTCCGCCCTGACGAGCCACTGGTTTACCTCGGACGTCACTCGGCGGTATTCGGACAACCGATCGATCCGCTCCATCCGCTCTCGCCGTTCGGTGACGTCGCGCATCGACGAGACCACGCCCTGTATATCTCCATCGGGGCCCCGAAGTGGATAGTACTGGATATCGAGCCTTCGGTCGTTACCGTTCGAGTCGGACCGGACCTTCTCGAATTGAACCGTTTCCCCACGAAGTGCCCGGTCGACTTTCGGTTTTATATCCTGGAAAATGCCCTCGCCGAGTATATTCGGGAACGACTCACCCCGAATAGACGCATCCGGGTCGATATCGTGGAATCTCCGGTAGCGACGGTTCGCGAAAATAAAATTATACCCTGTATCGCTCGCCGACAGTAGTTCCGTCGAATTTTGGACGGCCTCTTGATACTGGTCCAGTCGTCGTTCCTTTTCCTTTCGCTCGGAGATATCCGTCTGGATGGCGACGATCTCCTCGATCGTTCCGTCCTCACCCTCGATTGGGGCGATGGTTTGGTCGGCATAATACAATTCACCCGACCTTCGCTCATTGATCAGGACCTCATCCCAGACCTCGCCAGACAGGACCGTCTTCCAGAGGTCGTCGAAGTAAGCCGCCGGCATCTCGCCGGAGTTCAGAATCCGGGGATTCCGTCCGACTGCCTCGGCGGCCGAATACCCGGTTATCCTCTCGAATGCTGGATTGACGTAGGTGATGGTTCCATTCCGATCGGTGATGTAGATGGCGTGCCCTGCGCTTTCGGCGGCACGTTGGAACCGTCTCGCTTTCCGTTCTCGCTGTTTGCGTTCGGTAACGTCACGGATGGCTGCGACGGCGCCCTCGATCCGCCCGTCGTCGTCCTCCAGGGGATAATAGTGAACGTCGAGCGTTCGTGGATCCCCCCTGGGACCGACCCGTTCCGTTTCGTACTGAACGGTTTCGCCGTGGAAGACTCTGTCCAGGGACGGTTCAATATCGGCGAACGACGTGTCGCCCAGCACGTCGGGGAGAGTCGCCGTGCCGACGGCCTCCGGCGGGATGTCGTGGAACTCCCGGTACTCCCTGTTGGCGAACAGGAGTGTGTGCTCCGTATTTGTGGCGGCGAGCATATCCGTCGATTCCTCGACGGCGCGCTCGTAGCGCTTACGCTGGCGTTCGCGCTCCTTTCGCTCGGTGATGTCCCGGGCGACGCTGAGCACCGCCCGCTGGCCGTAGTACTCGACGATACTCGCGGAAATCTCGACCGGGATTCGGTCGCCGGAGGCAGTGACATGTGCCGTCTCGAACGTCAACGTCCCGGACTGTTCGAGGGTTCGGAGCCGTTCCGCGAACGACCTGGCGTGCTCTTCGGAATCGATGTCCCGGGGCCCCATCTCGAGGAGTTCCGCCTGGTCGTACCCCAGCCGCTTGCAGGCGGTCTGGTTGACGGCCAGGAACTTCCCTTCGAGATCGTGCACGAACACCCCGTCGTTGATGCCTTGAAAGAGGTCCTCGAACGCCTGCCGGGATTCCCGGCGGGCGCGCTCACGGGCCTTGCGCTCGGTCACGTCGCGGGCGACGGCGATGCGATAGGCCCGATCGTCGACGGTCTGCACCGACGTGGCGATCTCGACCGGGAACGTGCTCCCGTCGGCCCGGACGTGCTCGTCTTCGAAGGCCGATTCTCCCTCCGGATCCCGGTCGGCGATCGACGAGAGGTATTCCTCGCGGCTGTCGTAGCTCGTCGAGACGTCGGGAACACCCATCTCGAGGAGTTCTTCCCGCTCGTACCCGAGGGACTCGGCCGCAGTTTCGTTGACGTCCACGAAGGTACCTGTCGAACCGTCGATGACGAACACGGCGTCGTTGGCTTCGTCGAGGAGCGTCCTGAACAGCGTCCGATCCCGTTCGCGTTCCCGGAGCCCTGCCGACATCCAGGACGCGATCACCCCGAACGCGAGAAGACTAGCCACCATCGTGG
>JBKEGM010000345.1:0-3375 GCA_046710005.1 Natrialbaceae archaeon | reverse complement strand
GCCCGAAGGTGCTGGTAAAACGTCGAGGGGGACACGTCCAGGGAGGCCGCCAGGTCCTCCCCCGTGCTCCGCCGAGGACGGTCGAAATATCCACCGACGTAAGCCGTTTCGAGCACCGTCCGCTGTCGATCCGTCAACCGTTCGAACACCGTCGCCCTGAGCTCGTCCGGAGTCTGGCGGTCGAGTAAGGATCGCCGGGCCCGGACCTCGGCGTCCGGGAACCGTTCCGAAACAGCCGATATGATCCGGTCGACGGCACTTTCGTTGGGGACGCGAGCGACCAATGAGAGGTCCTCGTCCGCGATTGTCGCATCGACGACCCGACCCCCAGCGGCTGCCACGGTTCCCACGATAGACGGATCACAATACCGGGTCTCGTACAGGGTTCGATCGTCGTCCCCGCCAACGCGACGAACCCAGTCGACCCCCTCGAACGTGTCCATCTCTCGTTCGAATCGCTCGTCATCCATACCCTCGACCGCGAGGTACTGGAGAAACGCATCCTCGAGCGGAATCGTCCGGACGAACTCGAAGGACGCATCGGCAATGGGATCGTCGAATATCGGATCTACGGCGTTACGGATCCCCAACTCGAGTTCGACTTCCGCTTCGTTCATCAAGGCGTTTTTGCGCTGAATTGCAGCCAGCCCGTGGGCAATCGTTGCCCCAATCTCGCGAAGGACCTCCAGCTCGTCATCCGCGATCGTGGGTGCAGCAACCACGAGGATGGCCGCTATCGTCCCATCGTGTGAACAGGGGACAGAAAGGAGAGATCGATCTCCGTTTTCCAGAACCGACCCGTCCGGGTCAGTTGAACTCGCCGCTTCCGGGACGACCGTGGGTAACTCGTCCCCAGCCCCGGCCCGGACGACCGCTTCGTCGTCACCCAGTGGCGGCGTCAACAGCCAGGCCCCTTCGTAAGCGCCCGCTACTAAGCGATTACAAACGGTCTCTTCGAGGTTCTTGAAGCCGTTTCCGCGAATGATCGCATCGTTGACCGCCCGGAGCGTTTCGAGGACGGCCCTGTGACGATCCGAGTCGGAAGGGTTGCTCACGGTGTAAACCTGTACAAATCGTCCCCGACGTAATGCACTGACTCGATCACTTTCCCCGATTCGCCCAACAAATCGTCGCCCTCGACAAGCGTCCGGCCGACGGCCAGGGCCTTCCCGTGAGCCTCTTCGACGATGACAACCAGGTCACCCTCGGCGATAGTCTCGTCGACCGCTGTGATACCGGGACGCATAACGTCCGCCCCGTCGCTAACGAATTCGACTGCCCCGGCATCGACGGTGACGACGTGACTCGACGGTTCATATGCGTTCGCCCCCCGGACCGTCAGAAAGGGTTCGTCGTCGACGTACAGCACGAGGGGTTCGCCGTCGACCAGGACCAGGTCGTACTCGTCCTCTTCGAACTCGACGAGTTCGTACTGGTCGCCGTCCGGTTCCACGCCGAGTTCCGCCGCCAGTGCCGACTCGATCTCGCGCACAGCGTCGCTCCGGAGGTGATGGCGGGACTTGATATTCATCGACTGCCCGTGGCACGCCGCAGGGCATAAAACGCCCGCATCGCCTGAGCAACGGATCCGATGCAGCTCCTTGCAATTGGGCGTGTGAAGCGTTTGCTGAACTCCACGGCCATCAGGACGGCCATCCGGATCCAGTGACCGGGCCACCCGATGGGCGGACCGGACAGGGGAGTACGCCGAAGACTCGTCGTCTTGGATGTGGACACCGATGACCGGCTCTCCAACACGTTTCTTGTCACTATTAATAAATTGATTCCTCAAACATATGGTAGAAGAGGTGCTAGGTCCGAACGAGAATGGGGTGGCACGACGCACCCATCGAGGAGGTGTTCGAAGCGGTCGATAGCGGCCATAAAGGGCTCTCAGACAGGGACGCCAGTCGCCGCCTCGAGGAGTACGGTCCAAACGAGATCCGGGAGGACGAGGAAATTTCCCCATTAGAGATCATCATCGACCAGTTCCGGGACTTCCTGATCTACCTCCTGATCTTCGCCGCGATCGTCTCCCTTGCGGTGGGGCTCTTCCCCGGCCACGAACCGGAGTACGTTGACGCGACGCTCATCATCCTCATCCTGCTGGCGAATGGGATCTTCGGGTTCATCCAGGACTACCGGGCCGAGCAATCGATCGAGGCCCTAAAGGACCTCTCGACGCCCGACTCGACCGTCATCAGGAACGGGGATCGCCATGCCACCGACGCGACCGAGGTGGTGCCGGGGGACGTAATCGTCATCGAGGAAGGGGACGCCATCCCGGCCGATGCGCGAGTGGTCGAGTCGAGCAGCCTCGAGACCGACGAGTCCGCATTGACCGGCGAGAGCAGTCAGGTGACGAAGGATCCCTACCCAGTCGCGGAGGAGGCGCCGCTTGCCGAGCGCTCGAACATGGTGTTCATGAACACGACGGCCGTTCGTGGCCGGGGGCGGGCCGTCGTCACCGAGACCGGGATGGACACCCAGGTTGGGAGTATCGCCGAACAGATCGGCGAGGCCGAGGACGAGCAGACGCCCTTCCAGGAGGAAGTCGACGATCTCGGCAAGACGATCGGCTATGGCATCATGGCCGTCATCGTCCTGGTCAGCATCATCCAGTTACTGTTCACGAACGCCGGGGTACTCACGACGGTGCTCGTGGCGATCACCCTCGCGGTAGCGGCCGTCCCGGAAGGCCTGCCTGCGGTCGTCACGCTGACCCTGGCGCTGGGATCTCGGAAGATGCTTCGGAAGAACGCCCTCGTCCGACGCCTCCCTGTCGTCGAGAGCCTTGGGTCGGTCGACGTGATACTGACCGACAAAACGGGGACGTTGACCGAGGACCGGATGACCGTCAGGCGGATCTACGCCGGTGGAGACACCTACGAGGTAACCGGGACGGGAACGAACCCGACCGGCGAGTTCGAGGGAAAGGGCAAAGCGGCCGACACGACGGAGAGAACCGTCCTGGAATCGGTCCTGACCTGCGGGACCGTTTGCAACAACGCCGAACGCGCACCGGCGGACGAGAACCGGGAGTTCTTCGGCGACCCGACCGAAATCGCGCTGAAGGTCGCGGCCGAAAAGGCTGACGTGGCCCCTGGTGTGGAGCGCGCTCGCGAGATCCCTTTCTCGGCGGATCGCAAGCGAATGACCGTCGTGACGGCCGAGGGAACCGGCTACATGAAGGGGGCCCCCGAAGTCGTCCTCGAGCGGTGCAATCGGATCCTCGAAAACGGCGATGTCGTCGACCTCACCGACGAGCGTCGCCAAGAAATTCTCGAGACGAACGACGATTTTGCCCGAAACGCGCTCCGCGTGCTCGGCTTCGCCCGCAAGCCGAACGTCGATCCCGACGAGGCCGAAGACGAG
>JBKEGM010000344.1:0-3378 GCA_046710005.1 Natrialbaceae archaeon | reverse complement strand
GTCGTGGTGGACGACAACGACCTCGACGGGTATTTCGTCCCGACCGTATTCAACGCCGGGGACCTTTTCTGGACCATCGGTGCTCACAAGGAGTGGGTCCGTCTGGACGACGACATCCCGTGGGACAAAACGACGCTCGAAGCCTATATCGTCATGAACCCGGATGCGTCCGCCGCGAAACTTACACAGGCAGATTGCGACCAAAACGCGGATGACGTCGCGGCATACGCCAGGGTCGCAGAGCGAATGTTCGGACAGGAAATCGTTTACGTCGAATACTCGGGAACTTTCGGCGATCCTGTAATCGTCGAAGCGGCGGCTGGCGCCCTCGAACAATCGACTCTCTTCTACGGCGGCGGGATTCACGATTACGACTCTGCGAACACGATGGCCGAGCATGCGGACGTGGTCGTTGTTGGCGATCTGGTCCACGATGAGGGCGTCGACGCGGTTCGCGAAACTGTCGAGGGCGCGAAAGACGCGTAATTCTCACGGAAAGATATCGGCCGTAGTTCTTTTTCGGGCACCGATACAACTGACCGGTATGGGACGGCCGGGATCCGGTAATACCCCCTCTCCAGATATGAGCGATCGCGACCTCGCGGAACTCGTCGCGCAGGTCTGGGAGCGCGCGGGATATCCGACCCGGGTCGAGCATTACGAGGGCAAAACCTTCGTCGTCGCAGGGACGAGGCCCAAATCTGCAGATCTCATGTGGGTCGTTCCGGCCATGGAGAACCAGCAACTCGCGGCGAGCTGGATCGGCTTATACGAAGCGATTCTCGAGGACCTTCAGGTGGGTCAGCCGTATCTCGTTACGACCGGCGGGGCGTCCGACGAGGCTGAACGGGCCGCGGACCGGTCGGAGGTTGTTCTCGTAACCAGAGATAACCTCGCAACGTTACTCGAACAGAGCGGCATCGGGACGGATCGGCTCGAGATTTCCTCCTCGAGGGCGTCACCGTCGTCGCCCCCAGCGGCGGAGGGGACCGAAAGCGAAACAGCGGCCGGAACTCGTACCGACGTCGGTGGGGCTGGGAGCGTGAATCCCGAAACTAAGGTGGGTCCCGGTGGGCGCACCGACGAACCGGGCGGAGGGCCCGGGGCCGATGTCGATCCGAGTGCAAAAGATGACACGGTTACAGGTGCTTTCGAGGGTGAAGGAACTACAGGCGCCGAATCAGCGGACCACCCCCCGTCCAGTGATTCAGAAGATGGGGCTGGACCAGGGGCGGCGGATGACGAATCGACTCCAGGGAGTGCTTCAGAGGAAGAGACCGACGGCAGAAAAACAGGCTCTTCAGGCGATTCAGCGACTGATCACGGCAGTGAGGATGATGGGGTAGCAATGGTTTTTGACGATGAATCGGGTGGTGATTCGCCGGGGTCTAGCGGGGCCGGGACCAGTGGCCCGAGTGGCGGTGGAAGCGACCTCGATTCGATTCTCGATGAGGGTGATGGTTCGGAGGCGAGTGAGGCTGACGGTTCATCTCGCCGAGGGTTCGTGAAGGTGGGGTTGGGGATTATCGGCATTAGCCTGGTGGGCATTGTCGATCGATTGTGGTTACATTTCGTTCTCGGGGGAAGCGGCGGCCTCCCTTCGTATAATGAAACGCGAGTAAAACAGGATGCCACTACCGTGCCCCCCAAGAGTCTCGTGGGGAATGTGGAGTCGCTGACCAGTGGTGAGGACCCAATGGCGGTGAAATACGAAGGCGTCGTATTGGGTAGTGAGCAGGCGAACGGATACCAGCGACTGGAGGTCCAAATCCAGTCGGGCGACCGGGACCTCATCGCGCGCTGGGATGGCGACCCGCTATCAGTTGGGGATCAATTCACCCTATGGGGTGTTTTCGTCGAGACCGAAACCATCGAATCAGACGGCGACACGACGGAACGCCCGGTAGTGGATGTCGTTTCCGTCACGGTGTCCGGCGGGGCCGGTGGGCCGACGGAGTGACATCTTCTGCGCCGTGAACGGACCGGGTACAGAGGATATTGATGAGGTTATCCTCAAGAAAGAGACAACTGGTGAATGGTACGTCTCACTCGTGACAACCGTGGAAGACACGCCCGAGAAACCCCCAATAGAGGAGATTGAACCCGAGGACTGCGTTGGTGTTGACCTTGGAATCACCAGGTATATTCACACCACAGAAAACCTGTCCGTGGATACGCTTGACCTGTCCGACGAGTACGACCGCTACGCACGGGAACAGCGGAAACTCGACAGGAAAGACCACGGCTCTGCCAACTGGGAAAACCAACGCCAACAGGTAGCCCGGGCGAAACGGGCAATCAAGCGCAGGGTGCTGGACTATCAGCACAAACTCACCACATGGCTCGTCCAAGAATACGATGTTGTGGCGGTCGAAGACTTGGATGTGAACGCGATGCTGGAAACCAGCCAGAACGCGAAAAACAAACAAGACGCCGCATGGTCAGGGTTCCTTGACCTGATGGACTACAAGGCAGACCTCCATGGGACGCACGTTGTGGAAGTGGAGGCAGAAGGCACGACCAAAGAGTGTGCGTCCTGTGGCGTCGAAACACAGAAACCGATATGGGTTCGTGAGCATTCTTGTCCGGCGTGCGGTCACACAGACGACCGTGACCTGAATGCGGCGAAGAACATTCTCAATCGTGGCCTGAAGCAGTTAGGGGCGGGACGCTCCGAATCAACGCCTGTGCAGACTGCGCTCCCTACGTTCACACCTCAACGAGAAGTTGTGAATGCAAAGCGCGTCGTTGAAGCAGGAAGCCCCGAGGCTTGACCTCGGGGTGAGTTCACTCGATCGGCCTGGTCACTGGTGACGGTCCCCCGGCGGCCGAGGCGCTGGCCGACGAGGAAGTGTACAATGTGTTCTTCCCTCCAGCCCAAACCCGACGCAGGGAAAACTCGTCCTCGTCCCGGAGTCGCGGGTTCACGAGACGGAACTGAGCGTCGCCAGGGGGTCCAGTTGCTTATGACCACGGGGATGGCCGAGTCCCAGCCAATCGTCGAATTCGAAGCGCAGGAACCGAATCCTGGTCTTCTCTCCGGGTAAGAACGGGTCTCAGGGCTGGGGTCTCGTGAACGAATGCTATCCCGAACTCCTCAACCGTCTAATTTCCCCCCATTTCGGCGTAAAATACACGCCGCCTGGCGTTCTCCTAAAACAAAACAATGAAGCTTTTGGCCGATAATAATCGAATTGTCGATAGGGGAACCCGACCTGCCCGACGTCAGTCGTTGCCACAACGGTTCCACCAAACCCGTCTGGGGAAACGGGGGCACCCTATCGGCCCTTCTGCAGGTTTTCGCCCGAAAGAGGAATCGCCAATAGAATCGTTCCCATGAACAAACGATGCGTAGCGCTTTTACGGCCCGACGGTCCT
>JBKEGM010000343.1:0-3382 GCA_046710005.1 Natrialbaceae archaeon | reverse complement strand
CCGAACACGCTGACGTCGTTCTCCCGGGGAGCGCCTGGGCCGAGAAAAGCGGGACGTTCACGAACACCGACCGGCAAGTCCAGCGAGTTCGGCCGATGACCGACTCCCCGCCGGGGGAAGCGCGGCTCGACCTCGAAATCCTTGCCGAGTTCGGCAATCGCGTTGCTGATTACGAGTTTGCGGACGATCCAAAGACCGTGTTTGACGAAATGACCAGGATCAACCCGCTTTATGCCGGGATAAACTTCGACGACGTCAGCGACGGGAGCGTTCGCTGGCCCTATCCCGAAGGGGCTGACGCTGGCCGGCAAGTCCTTCACGACGAGATGTTCGCAAACGGGGAGCGGACCACAGACCTCCACCTCGTTGACCACGTCGCCCCAGCTGATGAAGTGGGTGAGGACCAGCTCGTTCTCACGACCGGTCGCGTCCTCCAGCACTTCAACAGCGGCGCCGTCACCCGGCAGTCGGGGACCCTGATGAAGTTGCGGAACGAGAACGCGCTCCAGATCCATCCACAGAACGCAGCGGATCGAGGCATCGAGGATGGCGATACGGTGGTCGTGGAGAACGACCGAGGTCGAACGCAGGTAACGGCCGAGGTCACACCGGCTATCCGTCCGGATACGGTCTTCATGACGTTTCACTGCGCCGACCCGCTGGTAAACGACCTGACTGGCGACCATCTCGATCCGGTGGCGGGCATCCCGGAGTACAAACACACCTCGGTCCACGTCAGGGTCGTGCCCGACGAAACAGCTGATTGAGAAACTGAATGACTCGGGGCCTGCGGTTCCAACCCGTTAGACCTGGTCCCAGTAATCCGGTTCGTTGTGGGGCTTCCACTTGATCGTGCAACCCCGAGATGGCTTGAACTCGTCTTCGACCGACTTGCCGGCCAGGACGGCGTCAATGGCCTCCTCCACGTCGAATTGGGTCGGTTCGTCGTCTGGATTGAGTGCGTCGTTTAAACGACCGTGATACGCCAGGCGAAAGCCCCCGTCCTCCCTCTCGAAGAGGAACGGGTCCGGCGTACAGACCGCCCCATAGGCCGCCGCGACGTCCTGTGAATCGTCCCGGAGGTACGCATCGTAGGCGATGGTCCCATCCGCGACGAGTTCCTGCATGCGGTCGAAGGAGTCCCCGGGATACGCTTCCGCGTCATTGGGGTTGATTCCCACGACGGCCACCTCGTCGTATCGGACGGCGTACCCGTTGAGCAGGTCGAACTTTGCCTTTGCGTACGGGCAATGGTTGCACGTGAAGACGACGAGAAGCGCCTCGTTGTCGGCGAAGTCCTCGAGGGCGTAGGTCTCTCCGTCAGTTCCCGGTAGTTCGAAGGTCGGTGCTGGGTCGCCAAGCGTCAATTGCTGAACGGATTCTCCGGCCATGGCTGACCGGGCCTATGGACGGGATGATCAAAACCGTTCGTGCTCCGGCGGGAATTCGCGACCATACCGTGCGATGGCAGCAAGACACCCGGAGTCCTGGTCGACCCGTAATCCAATTACTGACCAGAGCCCTATCATGAACGGTGCCGTCGGGGGTATTCGACCCCGATCGTGGCGTTCGTCCGGTTCCTTTTTTGGAGCGCCGCACCTGCGCTTGGCCGTGTCACCCGACTTCATCTCACAGTTCGAACACGAGACGCCGATAATCGGCGTCGTTCACCTTCCCGCCTTGCCAGGGGCGCCCGAATCGGATGGCGATCGCTCGGCGATTCGCCAGCAAGCGTTGGCTGATGCCACGGCCCTGGAGAACGGCGGCGTCGACGCCATCATTGTCGAGAACTTCGGCGACGCACCGTTCTACCCGGACGAGGTGCCCGCCCACGTGGTCGCTGATATGACGGCGGTGACCGGGGCTGTGGTTGCGGCCGTGGGGGTTCCAGTCGGCGTCAACGTTTTGCGTAACGACGCGACTGCCGCACTCTCCGTGGCCGCCGCAGCTGGTGCGGATTTCGTCCGCGTGAACGTTCACGTTGGTGTGGCTGTTACTGACCAGGGCACTATCGAAGGGCGGGCCCACGAGACGCTCCGTCTTCGGGATCGGATCGACACCGAGGTGGCCATTTGTGCCGACGTCGGCGTGAAACACGCGGCAGCGCTTGCGGACCGCGACCTCTCCGGGGGAGCCTCGGACGCCGTGGAACGGGGGTTGGCGGATGCGGTTATCGTCAGTGGCGAGCGAACGGGCGACCGGACGTCTCTAGACGACGTTCGGTACGTTCAGGAATCGATCGGGGAGACGGTGCCAGTCCTGGTTGGGAGTGGCGTGACGGCCGAAACCGCACCGGACATCCTCCAGACAGCTGACGGCGCCATAGTTGGCACGGCCTTCAAAACGGATGGCGTCACGACGAATCCGGTCGAGGAAGACCGCGTTCGTGAACTCGTTGACGCCGCAAAAACCCAGGAGTAATGTTTCAGTCGGTTGCCGTCAAGGGGTTGCCGTGCGTGATTTCGGTGCCCAAAAGGTCGAGGAACTCGGCGATCTACTCGGGGTGGGCTGGCCAGGCGGTTCCAGGTGACGAGATTCCCATCGCGGATGATTTCGTCCGTGAAGGTTGCTCCTGCGCTCTCCTCGTCGGCTTTCAGGGCCGGGTACGCCGGGCAGGGATAGCCCTCCAGCACGCCAGCGGCGGCGAGGATTAGCGGCCCGTGACAGAGCGCCGCCACCGGTTTGGTCTCGTTGAAGAAGTGTCGGACGATATCGAGCAAAGGACTTCAAGCCAGCGTTCCGGGCGTCGGGACCGGCGAAAAGGGCGGGTGACGACCCACAAGCGTCGCCGTTTTACGTTCCCGACCGTTACCGAGGTTCGATGACCAAGGACCCCGACTATTCACCTGGCGATTTACGAGCGACGGGGATGGCACTCGAACACGACCGGGAGTGGGACTACGAACTCGACCGAATCGTGACAGCGGTCGAAGAGCGTGATGCTTCGACGGTTGGACTCCAGTTTCCGGAGGGCCTGAAACGCCGAGGACCACACGTCGCCGATGATCTTCGACAAATCTTGCCCGAGGGTGTCACCGTCATGATTTCGGGACAGCCGTGTTACGGCGCTTGCGATCTCGACACGTACTTGATGCAACGCACCGACGTATTCGTTCACTTCGGCCACAGTCCGATGAAGGAATCGGACAAAATCATTTATGTACCCCTGTTTTCGAACGTCGAGGTCCGACCGATTATGGAGGAAGCCCTCGAAAAACTCGAAACGGGCGACGTCGGTCTGGTAACGACCGCCCAGCACATGAATCGGTTCGACGAGATGCGAACATATCTCGAGGAGCGGGGTTTCGACGTCCACACGCGCCGTGGCGACGAACGACTAACGCATGAGGGCCAGGTGCTGGGTTGTAACTACGCCTCCGCG
>JBKEGM010000342.1:0-3403 GCA_046710005.1 Natrialbaceae archaeon | reverse complement strand
GGGTGACCACGAGGAATCGCTGGTTTATTCGTCGTCGGTCGACTCGTCGTCGCCGTCCTCGGCTTCTTCAGCGTCGTCTTCGTCGGCGGTTTCGTCGTCCTCCCCTTCGCCCTCTTCTTCCTCATCCTCGGCAAGGAGGTCGGATTCTTCGAGGTAGTCCTGGATCTCTTCGGCCGGGATCGAGCGGAACCTGGGTGGTTCGACTGGGACCGTCGCGAGGCTGATCCCGTCGGGGTCGAGCCCCGTGTCGTCGCTCACGCTTTCGAGGGCAGCGAGCGCGAGTTCGACGCCCTCGTCCAGGCTCATGTCGTCCTCGTAGTGTTCCTCCAGGTAGTCGTCGATATCGTTCCGGTCTGCGCCCACCGCGAGTGCTTTCCACTCGTATGGCGTGCCGGAGGGGTCGGTCTCGAAAAGTCTGGGTTCGCCGTCATCGATGCCCCCTATGATGAGCGCGACACCGAAGGGGCGAGCACCGCCCACCTGGGTATACTGCTGGATGTGGTCGGTCACGTCCTTGGTGAGGGTCTCAACGCCGATGGGTTCCTCGTAGCGCAGCTGGTTGACTTGGGCGTCCCGCCGCGCGAAGTCGATAAGCTGGCGGGCGTCCGCGACGTGGCCCGCCGAGGCTGTGCCAACGTGGTCGTCGATCTTGTGGAGCTTTTCGACGCTTGAGGCCTCGAGCAGCGGCGAGCGAATCCGTTTGTCGGCCAGGAGGACGACGCCCTCGTCGGTGCGAACGCCGATGCTTGCCGTGCCCCGTTTGACTGCCTCGCGTGCGTATTCGACCTGGTATAGCCGGCCGTCCGGCGAAAAGATGGTTATCCCCCGATCGTACGCCTGTTGTTGCTGTTGTCCCTGCATAGGTTTACTCGAGATCGATTTTCGTCGCGCCCGCGAAGCCGTCGTCGATCCGCACGTCGGCGACGTCGTTTCGTCGGACGGCGGACCGCTTCTCGCCCTCGAACGCGACGGGTTTCTCGGCCCGGATTTCCGGTGGACCATTTAAATACTTTTCCTCACTGGCCCGAATCGTCCCGCTACAGCCCTGCACGGCAATCCGAACCGGGGCGCCCCCCACGTCACTCACGCAGGCGAGGGCCGCCCGGGCGGATTCGACTTCGCCCCGGCGCACCCGAACGACGGCTTCCCCGACGCTGCCAGCGTATTCGAACCGAATCACGGTACAATCGGCGTCGGCGCTGCCGGGGTCCCCGAGGAGATTCTGCGCCGCGTACCACAGTGCTCGTTGGAACGACCCTCGGTCCATGTCCACGTCGGGCCAGGTTTCGATGTGGACGGCCAGGTAGCGCCATTTCGGGCGCAGGTGTTTCGGAAGGTGTTTCATTGGGTTTTCACGGCTCGTTCGGCGACGATCACGCCCACTTGCTCGTGGACGCGATCCACTTCGGTCACGACGAAGCCGGCGTCGGTCAGCATTTCGACGAGGGTTCCCACTGTGGCCGGGTCGTCGAGGTCCGGTGCATAGAACGGTTCCTCGGGGTCAGGGTGACCGAAGAACATCAGGTCCCCCAGGACGAATCGTTTTGGATCGTTCCCGGCGACCACGTCGATAGCGTCGCGTTTCTCCTCGTCGTTCAGGTGATGCATCGCGAAGTTGGAAACGATCACGTCGGCCGGCCCGTCGTAGTTTGGCTCTCTGAAACGTCCGGGCCCAAATTCGGCAGTGTCGAGGCCACGGTCCTCGGCCTTCTCACGTGCTTCAGAGAGCATTCCCTCGCTCACATCTCGGCCCACCACCCGGTCGGCGTCGTCTGCCAGCGCCAGCGCGATTGCACCGGTGCCGGTCCCAAGGTCGAGCACCACGTCGTCTGGGCTGGGGTCGGCACTTTCCCGGACGAGGTCAGCGCAGGCCCGGTACTCCGGCGTGTTGTTGGTATCGTCGTCGTAATCACTCGCGATGTCGTCGAAACGGGCGGCGTGTTCCTCAACGCTCTTCTTCATATCGTCCCTCTCGAACCCCTGGCTCAATGAACGACTCGGACTGGCGCTCCCGGTTCCGGGCCGCCAACCGACCCCATTCCCTGAGGCCATCTTCGATGGCATCGGCGTCGAAGCCGATCGTTTCGCCGATCGCCCGAAGTTCGCGCGGCGCGCGCAAATGAAGGTGGGAAAACGGGTCGGCGGAAACGACGTACGGGGTATCGTACGTCTCGATCAACTCTCGGAGTTTCCGGAGGCCCTGGATAACCTGGACCCGGGGACCGCCGCTGGTTCTGAGAACGTCGGCGAGGTTGACCTCGATCCGGACGCCGTTGTCCCGGGCGGCCTTGACCAGGACGTGATTCAGATCACCCTCGCCCCGCAGTGGATGACAGAGGACATCTACTCGGTCCTGTTCGACAGCGAAACGGTTCAATTCGGCCGTCCCACCGTGCATGGCCAGGATCGTGTAGTCCGGCCGGAAGTTCCCGACGTACCCGCTGGCTTGTGTGGGGTCGTCGGCCCGAATTTCGATGGCCTCCACGACGTCGACCTCGGTGGCTTCGCTCACGGCCGCCGGATCGTACTCCGCCCGTGCGTCGCCGTGATTCCGGACGACGATGCCGTCGTACCTCAATTCGCTAACCGTCCGAGCGAATCGAGCGACGGTGCTTTCGCCGTCAGGTCGGGCGTGGACGGCCTCGTACATACCTGGGCGGTGACGCGGCGGGGAGAAGTGACTATCGGTCGATGGTGGTTCGATGCCCCGTCACTTCCCCGTTGACGTCCCCGGCGTCTCGGTCGTCAACTCGCCGAAGGAGACGACGGCGACGTCGGTTGACACGAGGTCGCCGTCGTTCTCGCACGCCAGGTCGGTGTCCGGGTCGAAGGTTCCATCACGGTCAACGTCGCGGTGAGCAACGATTCGGATGGACCGGCGTTCCTCGAGCGGTTCATCGAACTGGATCGAGTGTCCGTCTGCTTGGAACCCGGTCTCGTAGTCCACTGTCGAGACGTGTTCGGCACCCAGGCGCTCGCCGGCGCTGTACGCCACGAAGAACACGCTCGCGTTCCCGTGGACGGTGTACCCGATAGAGGCCTGTTGCTTCGTCCACAGGTCGTATTCGCCAGCGTTTCCGAGGTTGTAGAATGCCACCCACTGAACAGCATCAGAACAGTTCGTCAGGTCGAAATCGATGCCTTCGGTTGGCGAGCGCTCGGTTTGTGGTTCGCCTACGCCACCAGTCGTCGTCACCGTTGGGCTGTTCGTCCCCGGACTCGTGGGGGTTCCGAGACATCCAGTTACCAAAAGGAGGAGGGCAACTGAAAGGATTCCGAGTCTGTGCATAGTGGACGGTTGGACCGGTGCTCGAAAAAGGCTGGTAACGCTACAATAGGGATTGAACCTGCACGGCTTCCGTGGAACGGTGGTGATCGCTCAGTTCAGGATGCTCTGTGCGAC
>JBKEGM010000341.1:0-3405 GCA_046710005.1 Natrialbaceae archaeon | reverse complement strand
TGTTCCTGGCTTCGCTGGTGATCGTTCCCCTGGCAGCTGCGATCCCGCTGTACGCGTCGCACATCGCGCTGGTCGTCGTCGGGCTGATGATGCTGACCAACGTGACCGACATCGACTGGAACGACCGCGCCTACGCGATCCCGGCCGGCATGACCATCCTCATCATGCCGCTCACGTACTCCATCGCGTATGGGATCGCCGCAGGCATCGTCACGTATCCGCTCGTTCGCGCGGCCCAGGGCGAGCTCGACAAGGTATCGATCGGCCAGTGGATCCTCGCCGGTGCCTTCGTGGTGTATTTCTTCGTGCGAACGGGTGGCGTCCTCGAAGCGGCGGTCTGAAGGCACAATAACGTTTCTCGCGTTTTTCGAGAGGGCTGCGTCACCGACAGAAGGATTAAACGCACTACGCCGTAAGGTATTCTCATGTCACATCTTGGCGTCGTCCTCACTGGGGGGCCGTTCGACAGCGAACGCTGGCGGACGGCCTACGAACTCGGCCGTGCGGCCCTCGACGGCGGGCACGAGGTGACGTACTTCACGTACCTGGACGGGATTCTGGTGCCCGTAACGGGCCAACACTTCGCCGAATGCGCCGAAAACGGCCTCTACGAGGAGATGCCGACCGAGAACTTCCAGGAACTGCTCGACGACGGCGCCGAGGTCTTCGCCTGCGGCCTGTGCGCCGACGCGAGGGGCGTCGATCCCGAGACCGACTACCCGGACGGTCTAAAGATCGGGTTGCTGCCAGACCTCGCCGACCTGATCGGGGAAGCGGACCGGGTGGTTTCGCTATGACGGGAGGGGGACGATGAAACAGGACGTCGTCGTTTTGCTCTCCCGCGCCCCATACGGCCGGGTCCACGTGCCCGAGGGCTTGCGGGCCGCCAGAGGGGTCGCCGCCGGGTTCGACCACCACGACGTGACCGTGGTCTACCTCGAGGACGGCGTCTACGCCGCCAGGGACGGGGTGGACCGGGAGGTGCTGAACATGTCACCTCAGATTGAAGATCTACACGCCGAGGACGGCCGGATGGTCGTGGACGCGAGCGCCCTGGCAGATCGGGCGGTCGACCACGATGAGGTCGCCGAAGACATCGCGATCCGGTCGGCCAGAGAGATCTCGACCCTGATCAACGACGCAGACGAGGTGTTAACGTTCTAATCATGCTCTACCTGATCGACAAACCACACGCGGACGTCGGCCTGCGGACGGCCCGGGCAGCGGACGAGTCAGTCGTCGTCCTGATCCAGGACGGCGTCCTCCTCGAACCGGCGATCGAGTCGGCGGTGTACGCTGTCAAGCAGGACGTAGCGATGCGGGGGGTCGACCTCCCAGACGGCATCGAGTCGATCGAATACGACCGCGTCGTCGACCTCATGTTCCAACACGAGGTGAAAACCTTCGTATGACGCTGTTCGCCGACATCGACGACCTCGTGGCCAGCGGTGAACCGGTGGCCGTTCTGACCGTCGTCGGCAAGGAGGGGAGCGCGCCACGGGACGTCGGGGCCCGGATGGCCGTCACGCGCGACAAGGAAGTCGGGACCATTGGCGGCGGGACCGTCGAGGCCCTCGCCGTCGAGGAGGCCCGGAAAGTCCTCGACGGCGACGCCGAGCCGGGGATCGAAGCCTACGAACTCGAACCCGGTGGCAACACCGGGATGGTCTGTGGCGGGTCGATGGAGGTGTTCATCGATCGGGTCCGGGGAAGCCGCCGGCTGTTCGTCGCCGGGGCCGGCCACATCGCCGCGGAACTCGCGCCATTGGCCGAGGAGTTGGGCTACGAGACGACCGTTGTCGATGACCGCGAGGACCTCGCCGTCGACGACCGGTTCCCGGACGAGACCACGGTCGTTCAGGGAGACTACTACGAAGACCTCGTCGACCGGGGAATCACCGAGGAGTCAGCCGTCGCCGTGGCCACCAGGAGCGGCACGTTCGACCAACAGGCGGCCAAGGCTGCAGTGGACGCCGGCGCCGGGTACGTCGGCGTCGTCGCCAGCGAGGAGAAAACGGAACATGTGCTCGATGGGCTGCGGGAAGAAGGGTACCAGGAACGCCAACTGGCCCGAATCCGGGCCCCTGTCGGCCTCGACATCGGAGGCGGATCACCGTCCGCGCTCGCACTGGCCATCCTGGCGGAGATTCAGCAAGACTTCTACGACGCTTCGGGCGAGCGAGCGACGTCCTTTGCACTCGATGACCTGGCTGTCGTCCGGGGTGGGGGCGACCTCGGATCGGGCGTCGCCTACCGACTCCACCAGGCCGGCTATCCAGTGATCGTGACGGATGTGGAACGACCGACCGCCGTCCGGCGGGCCGTCGCTTTCGCCGAGGCGATGTACTGCGACGAGGTCGATATCGAGGACGTAACCGGTCGCCTCGTCAAGGACGTCGACGAGGCGATCGAGGCGCTCCGCGAGGACGAAATTCCGGTGTTGCCCGATCCGGACGCCGACGTCGCCGACGAACTGGATGCCGCAATTCTCGTCGACGCCATCATGGCCAAGGGGAAATTCGATACGAGGACTCGCCGAGAGGACGCCGACGTGGTCGTCGGGATGGGTCCCGGCTTCACCGCTGGTGAGGACGTGGACGCTGTTGTTGAGACGGACAGGGGGCACGAACTCGGTCGCGTTTTCTACTCTGGGACGGCGAGTGAATACGACGGAACCCCGGGAGAACGTCGTGGGTATACCCACGAACGCGTCATCCGGGCCCCGACATCGGGCAAGTGGGAGACGGCGACCGAACTGGGGGCGTCGGTCGAAGCCGGCGACGTCGTCGGATACGTGGACGACGAACCGGCCACCACCGAGATCGACGGGCTGGTCCGGGGGCTGGTCCATTCGGGCGTCGATGTCGACGACGGGGCCAAACTCGGCGACGTCGACCCCCGCGGCGAGTCGGTCGATCACACGAAGATCTCCGACAAAGCCCTCGGCCTGGGCGGCGGCGTGCTCGAAGCCGTGCTTCGACTGTCCTGACGGGGTCGGGCCCCCTCCGTACCTCCCCACGAAGTGACTCAGATTTCCTCGACGGTCGGGTCGTCGAGCGTCACGTCCGGCGGTTCGGTGACGCGACCGATCTCGCGATAAAAGACCCCGCGATCCTCGAGTGCGGCCTCGAAGTCGGCGGCGCCGTCTGGTGTCACGGCGACGAGGAGCCCGCCACTGGTTTCGGCACTTTCGCCATCCAGAAGACCGTACCCGAACAGGTCCGAGAGGGGTGGCGTCCCCGCGATCACCGGCAGGTGCGTGAGTTCGATCCCGATTCCGGCGTTCGCGGCGACGTGTTCTGATTGCCCGAGCAGGCCGAACCCCGTAACGTCGGTGGCTGCAGTGACGGGCGCCTCGCTGAACGCCCGGGCAGCCGCTCGATTGGGCGTCGTCATCCATTCGAG
>JBKEGM010000340.1:0-3428 GCA_046710005.1 Natrialbaceae archaeon | reverse complement strand
ACCGGTCGCCCGTCTCCAGGTCGAAGGCGTACAAGGCGCCATCGTAGGCGCCGACGTAGACCGCGCCGTTTGCGATCGCCGGCGTGCCGTGGATGCCACGTTTCGTGTCCTCGACGCTGGCCTGCCAGACGACGTCTCCACCCGGCGTGACCCGCCGGACGTGCCCGGTGTCGCTTGGGACCACCACATCGCCATCTGGTGTGGCTACCGGACTGGCCTTCGCCGCCGTGTGGTCGCCAGCATTCACGTTTCGAACGGTCCACTCGAGTTCGGGAGTATCAGGGGCCTGCGTGTCCGTGAACACGCCCTGTCGCTGCAGGCCACCGCGAAACTGCGTCTCCGCGACCGTCGCTGGGGGCAAGCCGTCCTCGTCGACGAGGGGCTTCGTTCGGGCCGAGGGGGGTTCTATTGCACACCCGGCAATCCCCCCAGTCGTTGCCGTCGCGAGCGTTCCGAGGAAGGCTCGTCTCGAGATACGATCGTCCATTCGTAATTCCATCCGCCCGGGGCCCCTTTACCGTTTGCTCACCGTGTCGACCGATTGGACTCATCAATCAGCAGTATTTTGCTACTGCATACTTACCACCACATGGTATGGCGCCCCGCGACGACCCTCGGCGTCCAATGGACGTCGAAGACCACCGTCTCGACGAGGGCTACCCGGTCACCATCGAGTCGCTCGCCCTGGAGTATGGGAGCCGACCTTCATGACCGCAGTCCAGTACGTCGCCATGCAGGTGGGCCGAGAAGCGACGTGGGAGGAACCGAAGGCGTGGCTGTCCCTCCTCGGGATGCTCGCCGTTTGTATCGGCGGAATCCTCTACACGTGTCATCGGTACCGATACTGGCCCGAATGTTTCCCCAACCGACCAATCGTTTCCAGGTTCAGGGATTGAGCATTCCAGATTCAGGGATTGAGCCCACGGTCTTCACCGGACGTGTCCATAGCAGGTGCTGATCTGACTCTGTTTGGGACCAATACACACAATCAATTGATTCCCCGTCCTGGGCAAGGTTTCTCACTTCCGGGGATCCAAATCATGGCCATGCGCGTCAGCGTTATCGGCGGCAGCAAAGTCACCGACCACGAGTACGATCTCGCCGAACGAGTCGGGAGGATTCTCGCCGAACGCGGGCACACAGTGGTCTGTGGCGGGCTTACGGGGGCAATGGAGGCAGTGTGCAAAGGTGCGAGTACGGCGGACGGGAAGACCATCGGGATCCTTCCAGGTGAGGACCCGGCCGCTGCTAACGAGTACGTCGACGTCGCGATGGCTACGGGGCTGGGCAACGCCCGGAACGCACTCGTCGCACTGAACGGCGACGGGGCCATCGCCATCGACGGTGGGTACGGCACCCTTTCGGAGATCGCACTAACGCTCACCGAGGGGATTCCCGTCGCTGGGCTTCAAACCCACGACGTCGAGGGGGTCGACACTGTCGACGATCCGGTCGCTGCCGTCCAGTCCATCGAATCCCGGGCCTGACCGCCGAGTCGACAAATACCGGCCCCAGGTGGGTGCGTTTGCATGCGAACGGTACGTCCAGAACCACAACGCTAAGGTAGCAATGGAAACGATATTCTCACAACAATGCGTCTTTCGGCTGACTGGATGACGATGGCGGACGACCGGGTCCTCGAGTATCTGGCAGAGGAAGGGACGAGCACGCCGAAACGGATGGCTGACGACCAACGGATACATTTCAGTCGATCCTACATCAACGCTCGCTGTACCGAACTATCGGCGCGGAGTTTCGTCCTCAATCTCGGGAACGGGGTCTACCAGATCACGTATCGGGGGCAACAATACCTCGACGGCGAACTGGACGCGACGGACGTCGAAGAACCGGCAGAAGCGGACTAACCGACGGGCGGTTGTATCGCTCGAATCAGTCGTCGGCCGGGACCATCTCGTTCGTGGCGCCGAGTTCGTCGCCGACGTCGTCAAGGTCGAGTTCGTTCAGCGTCTCGCGCAGCGGCGTCCCGGTCTGGTCCCAGCCACGCACCGTGTAGTAGCGGTCGAGTTCTTGCTCGTAGGCGTCACAGTCGATGGACTCGCCCTCGGTCGGGCCGTCCGGGAGTTCCTCGGTGAACCGCGGCGGGATCATGTCGTCCTCGCGGCCGAAGCCCTCGCGGATGTTGTACGCCTTCGAGACGTTGTAAACGCGCTCGCCGACGCTCATGAACTCCGACATCGAGTAGTCGAAGCCGGTCATGGCGTTGGCCAGGTCGAGAGTGCCCTCCGCCAGCGTGAGCCCACGGGTGAACTTGCACATGCCCGTGATGTCATAGAGGGTCATCAGGTCCTCGAGTGACTTCAACGCGACCGACTTGCCGTCCATGCGCAGACGGTCGTAGTCCTCGAACTCCCAGAAGTCCCCGCCCATCTCGAGGGCGTACATGCAAGAGGTGAGGTGGTCGGCACCGCGCGGGGCGACGCCGAACGCCAACGCCATGCCCTTGATGGACCGGGCCTGGAAGCCGGCCGGCGCCATCCCCTTGACCTGTGTCGCGAAGTCCTCGCCCTCGCCGATCTTCTGTGCGGCGGCGAGGTTGCCGTCCTTGAGTAGGTCGCCCATCTCGCCCTCGTCGTACGCGATGGCCTCGACGGCCTCGAGCATCGCCTCGGCGTTGCCGAACTCGAGGTCGTGCTCGAGGTCCGGGTCGATGAGGCCCTTCTCGTTTGCCTCCATCGCCCACGCGATGGCGTTGCCGGTGTCGATCGTGTCGAGCCCATAGCGATCGCACAGTTCGTTGGCCTTCGCGACGGCCTCGATGTCGTCGATCTCGAGGTTGCCGCCCAGCGCGTACTGGGTCTCGTATTCGGGGCCGTCGGCCGCGATGTCGCCGTAAGGCGTGTCCTCGGCCTCGAAGTACTGGCTACAGGGCTTGGTGCAATATGGGCAGGGCCGTTTCGTATCGACGTACTCCTCGGTCCAGTAGCGCGGATCGAGTTCGATCCGCTCGTCCTCAGACTCCAGGCGATCGTAGGCCTTCTTGAAGTAGCCCGACTGCCAGTTCCGGGTCGGGAAGATGCCCAGTTCAGTGTTCTTGACCTCCATGGCCTCGCCCGTCCCGTACTGGACGTCGACCGTCGCTGACCCAGTCCCCTCGAGTTCGATGTCGCCGCGGCCGGTCGTCTCCATGCGCCAGTGGTTGTTCAGTTCCTCGAGTGTCTCCTCATTGGCGACCGGCGGGGACTTCGTGCCCTTGACAGCGATCGCCTTGAGGTTCTTGGCCCCCATGACCGCACCGCCACCGCCGCGGCCAGCCTGGCGGTCCTCACACTCGATGCCCGCGATGTACCCGAGGTTCTCGCCAGCCGGGCCGGTGACGGCCGTCCGGAACTTGCCGCCGTGTTCCTCCTTCATGGCCTCGTCGGTCTCCCAGGTCTCCATCCCCCAGACGTCCTCGGCGGACTCGAGGG
>JBKEGM010000339.1:0-3435 GCA_046710005.1 Natrialbaceae archaeon | reverse complement strand
TTGATGGACGACCCGGAGAACATCCGGAACATCGCCATCGCCGCACACATCGACCACGGCAAGACGACCCTGACCGACAACCTTCTCGCCGGCGCCGGCATGATCTCGGAGGACCTCGCTGGCGAGCAGCTCGCGATGGACACCGAGGAAGACGAGCAGGAGCGTGGCATCACGATCGACGCCGCGAACGTTTCGATGACGCACGATTTTAACGATGAGAACCACCTCATCAACCTCATCGACACCCCCGGCCACGTCGACTTCGGCGGGGACGTCACCCGGGCGATGCGGGCGGTCGACGGGGCGCTCGTCGTCGTCGACGCCGTCGAGGGGTCCATGCCCCAGACGGAAACCGTCCTCCGGCAGGCCATGCGCGAGAACGTCAAGCCGGCCCTGTTCATCAACAAGGTCGACCGGCTGATCAACGAACTACAGGAGGGCCCCGAGGAGATGCAGGAACGCCTCCAGACGGTCATCCGCGACGTGAACGAACTCATCCGCGGGATGGCCGAGGAGAAATACGAGAACGAGGGCTGGAAGGTGTCCGTCGACGACGGCACCGTCGCGTTCGGCTCCGCGCTCTATAACTGGGCCATCAGCAAGCCCTTCATGCAGCAAACGGGGATCAGTTTCGGCGATATCATCGAGTACAACCAGAACGACAACCTCGACGAACTCCGCGAGCAGTCGCCGCTGGCCGACGTCGTGCTGGACATGGTCGTCGACCACTTCCCGAATCCAGTCAATGCACAGCCGGAGCGAATCCCGTCCATCTGGCGTGGTGACCCCGACAGCGATCTCGCCCACCAGATGCGCGACGTCGACCGCCACGGCGATGTCGTCTTCATGGTTACCGACATCGGGATGGACCCCCACGCCGGCGAGATCGCCACCGGGCGCGTTTTCTCCGGCACGCTCGAACGGGGCCAGGAACTGTACGTCTCCGGGACCGCCGGCAAGAGCCGCATCCAGAGCGTGGGCCTCTTCATGGGTGGCGAGCGCGAAGAAGTCGAGCGAGTTCCGGCCGGAAACGTGGCTGCCGTCACCGGCCTCGGTGACGCCATCGCTGGCTCGACGGTCTCCTCCGCCGATATGACGCCGTTCGAGTCGATCGAACACATCTCCGAGCCGGTCATCACGAAGTCCATCGAAGCCAAACACATGGACGACCTGCCCAAGCTCATCGAGGTTCTCCGGCAGGTTTCCAAGGAAGACCCAACGATCCAGATCGAGATCAACGAGGACACCGGCGAGCACCTCATCTCCGGACAGGGCGAACTGCACCTCGAAGTCATCACCCAGCGCATCGAGCGCAACCAAGGTATTCCGGTCAACACCGGCGAACCCATCGTCGTGTTCCGCGAGGCCATTCGGCAGGACACCGAGACCGTCGAAGGCATCTCGCCCAACCGGCACAACCGCTTCTACCTGCGCGCCGAACCCCTCTCGGAGGACGTCGTCGACGCCATCAAGCTCGGTGACGTTTCGATGGATATGCCCGAACAGGAGCGCCGTAAGGCCCTCCAGGAGGCAGACATGGACAAGGAAACGTCCCAGGAGGTGGAGCACATCTTCGGGACCAACATCTTCGTCGACGATACGAAAGGGATCCAGCATCTCAACGAAACGATGGAACTCGTCCTCGAAGGGTTCGAGGAAGCGATGGACGATGGCCCGCTGGCCGCCGAACCCGTTCAGGGTACCCTCGTCCGACTCGAGGACGCCCGTCTCCACGAAGACACCATCCATCGGGGTCCTGCCCAGGTCATTCCCGCCGTTCGCAACGCCGTCCACCGTGCCCTCATCCATGGCCAGGTCCGCCTGCTGGAGCCGATGCAGGACGTCCGCATCGACGTCCCCTCCGAACACATGGGGCCTGCCTCGAGCGAGATCCAGGGCCGCCGCGGCCGGGTCGATGACATGTACCAGGAGGGCGACCTCATGGTTGTCGAAGGTGTCGCTCCGGTCGACGAGATGATCGGTTTCTCCAGTGACATTCGCTCGGCTACCGAAGGGCGCGCGTCCTGGAACACCGAGAACTCCGGCTTCGAGTTCATGGCCGACAACCTCCAGAACGACAAGATCATGGAGATCCGGGAGCGCAAAGGCATGAAGCTGGAACTTCCCGAAGCCGTCGATTACTTCTAAGGAACGGTTTCCGGGGGCCGGCTGGCGCCGACCCCCGCAAAAACGTCGATGAAAAACCGCAACCGGGTGTTGGGTTGTCTTGACGTCCTTCGTTGTGCGGGAGTTTTCGAGTTTTCTCGATATACTTCTATGGGGGCCGCGGTTTTCGGGGTCGTCTTCCCGCTATCGTCGCTGTGGCTCGGCTTGGGCACCACCACGCTCGTTCTCACTCGTCGGCGAGTTGCCGTTCCAGCGTTTCGAGGTCGTAGCTCCCCAGCGCACGGGCGTCGTCTTGTAGCCTCGCAATAACGAGTTTCGAGTACGTCCGTTCGACCTCCTCGATCGCGTTGAAATCCTTCACGAGACGTTCGACTTCGTCCGCGTCTGGAAGCGTGGCGATGACGACGAAGTCGGTCTCGCCCAGCGTGAAGTACGCCTGTGTGACGCCCTCGATGCCGAGAAGTTTGTCGCCGACCTCGTCGTAGGAATCGCTGTGTGGGGCGACGACCTCGATGATGACCCTGACTCCAAGGCCGACCTCGTCGAGGTCGAAGTCGTAAAGGTCGTTCTCGATGACGCCCGCCTCTTTCAGGTTCGACAGGCGGTAGTGGATCGTCGACACCGGGATGCCGGTCTCCTCGTGGAGTTGTTCTGGACTCCCCGTGCCCAGGTCCGCGATGGCCTTCAGGAGCCTGACGTCGCGCTCGTCCATATCACCCCATCGATCGTTTCGGTGTAGAAATTACCGGAAAGTACGAATCCACTTCAACTCAATTTTTATTCAAAGACGATAGGACAATTGCCGGAAAGGAAACGATCCTCGAACTTGATTTCCCATTGGTCTCCATTGTCTCAGATAGTGGTCAACGGACTCGAATCTTGCTGTGATGGCCGGTGGTGGTGACCTGGCCCTCCTCCCTGGACCCCGCCATCCCCTCTTGAGCATCACGACTGCTTCTGGGAAGCCAGGCGAGGGAATCCGCTCCGTCCCTTGCAGGGGAAAATGGTCAAAGCGGCAGCCAGCGCGGGGGTGTGCATGGGATCGCACACCCGCCGAGTTCCTTTACAGCGATGGCACATTCGTGGCGGTATGGACCCCTGGAGCCGCCGTGCATTCGTTACAACTGGCGGCATCGCGGTCGCCGGACTCGCCGGCTGTACGGGTCTTCCGGTGGGTGGGGTCGATAGTGCCGACGAGGTGGGCCTCACACTCGATACCTACGCGGTGGCGGGCTCCTCGGGCGAGACGGTCCCGGTCCGTGCGTCGGACTCAGTCACGCTGCTCGATTTCTTCGCGACGTGGTGTGC
>JBKEGM010000338.1:0-3437 GCA_046710005.1 Natrialbaceae archaeon | reverse complement strand
CGACCGATTCCTAAATCATTGTAGGGCGGCCAGTCACTTTAAAGTCAACGTGGGAACCCGGGGCAGGCGTTTGAAATGTGGTATGTTTCCCAGAGTGACGGCGCGTATCCACGCCGTGAACGGCGTGGTATTGCGCCTGTTAAGCCTATAAATTCGCCATCGCCATCCCAGTGATTCGGCAGGGACACAGGACCATTATGGTTCGGTCGTTCCGGGGAGTTTTCAATCCCCGACGGCGAACGAACCGTCAATGGACGACGAACTCCGCGAACAGGTCAAGCGCGAGGCCGAGAAACACGCCCTGTTCAACGCCCTGAAACACGAATCGGAACCCGAGGTCGGGGCTATTATGGGCCCGTTGATGGGTGAGAATCCCGAGTTTCGAGAACATGGCGACGAGATCCCTGGCGTGATTGGCGGTGTCGTCGGCCGGATCGGCGACATGAGCACGGCGGAACGCCGCGAGCGCCTGAGCGAACTCGCCCCCGAGATGGTCGAGGAACTGTCCGAAGAAGACAAGGGGGACGACCAGCCATTGCCGGATCTCCCGAACGTCGACGAATACGACGAAGTCCGGATGCGATGCGCGCCGAATCCAAATGGCCCCTGGCACATCGGTAACGCCCGGATGCCCGCGGTCATCGGGACGTACAAGGAGATGTACGACGGCTGGATGCTGGTGCGCTTCGACGACACGGACCCCGAGACGAAACGCCCGGACCTCGACGCGTACGAGGGGATCCTGGACGCCGTCGACTTCCTGGGGTTCGACCCTGACGAAGTAATCAAGGCGAGCGACCGGGTCGACCGGTACTACGACCGCGCCCGCGAGCTGATCGAGAAGGACGGCGCCTACACCTGCTCGTGCGAACAGGAGACGTTCTCCGACCTGAAGAACACCGGCGAGGCCTGCCCGCATCGCGACAAGGACCCGGAAACCACCCGCGAGGAGTTCGAAGGCATGGTCGACGGCGAGTACGAATCCGGCGAGATGGTCCTCCGGGTGAAGACGGACATCAAACACAAGAATCCCGCCCTCCGGGACTGGGTCGCTTTCCGGATGATCGATACCCCGCACCCCCGCGAAGCGGCCGCCGAATACCGGTGCTGGCCGATGCTCGACTTCCAGTCGGGAATCGACGATCACGAGACGGGCGTCACACACATCATCCGGGGGATCGACCTCCAGGACTCGGCCAAACGCCAGCGGTTCGTCTACGATTACTTCGGCTGGGAGTATCCCGAGGTGGTCCACTGGGGCCATGTCCAACTGGACGCCTACGACGTCACCATGTCCACGTCGACGATCAAGGAACTGATCGAGGCGGGCGAACTCGACGGGTGGGACGATCCCAGGGCGCCCACCGTTGACAGCCTGAAACGGCGCGGTATCCAGGGCGAAGCCATCGTGGCTGCCCTCGTAGAACTCGGGACCTCGACGACGGACGTGGATCTCGCTATGAGTTCGGTGTACGCCAAAAACCGGGACATCGTGGACGACCAAGCGGACCGATTCTTTTTCGTCCGTGTCGGTGTGGAAATCCCCCTTGACGGCGGGCCGAACGAGGCCCACCCACCCCGACATCCGGAAGACGAGGACCGTGGAAAGCGCAACATTTCAGTCGGGGACACCGTCCTGATCGAACCAGACGACCGGCCCGATCCGGGCGAGACGGTCTGGCTCAAGGGCTACGGGCCAGTCGAATACGACGGCGAGGGATTCGAGTTCACGGACGACGACATCGAAATAGTCCGCGGGGGCGAGGCGGACGTGATCCATTGGGTGCCAGCCGAGGGCGGCGTGCCGGTTCGCCTGCAAACGATGGATGGCAACGTCGAAGGCGTTGCAGAACCCGAATTCGCCGACACTGCGGTCGACGAGGTCGTTCAGTTCGAGCGCATCGGGTTCGTCCGCGTCGACCGACATAGCGACGACGAGTCCGTCGCATACTTCGCTCATCCCTGACATCGAAATATCAACCCCGCACCGAGACGCATCCGAACTTACTGCCCCGGAACCACTCGAGGTATGTTTAAGTAAACCCCGCCGTTGGCTAAAGGTAGCCATGCCAATCGATCCGCAGTTTACCGAAAATCGCGAGCAGGTCGACGAACACGAGGGCCACACCGTCTGGGGGCCGGTCGATGAACCGGAGGAGTTGGGCATTCATGGAACTCATGTCGCCGTCGACTTCGACGTCTGCCTCGCCGACGGGGCCTGTCTGGAGGACTGTCCGGTCGACGTCTTCGAATGGGTCGACTCACCGGGCCATCCCGAATCGGAACTGAAGGCCGATCCGGCCCACGAGGAGCAGTGCATCGACTGTATGCTCTGTGTGGACGTCTGCCCGGTCGACGCGATCGACGTCGACGCAGGGCGGGCAGGGCAATAAGGGGGATCCATGCGTTCTATCGTCCTAACCAAAGGCGTTCCAGACTTCCGTGAAGGCCAGGTCTCCTTCGACGAAGATGGTCACCTGGAACGGGGGGAGACGCCGACGGTGATGAACCCGAACGACGAATACGCCCTCAGGGCCGCCCTCCAGACGAAAGTCCGGAAAGGCGGCGAGGTAGGCGTGATGAGTATGGGGCCGCCGGGGTACAAGAAAGTACTCAAGGAGGCCATGGAATCGGTGTACGCTGACGACCTCTATCTCCTCTCGGACCGGGAAATGGCTGCGGCCGACACGTGGGCCACCGCGATCACGCTGGCGACGGGCCTGAAGAAACTCCACCGCGAGGGCGAGGAGATCGATCTGGTGTTCGCGGGCTTCAAGACCGCCGACGGCGAGACGGGCCACACCGGCCCCCAGACGGCTTGGGCGCTGGATTGGCCGATGGTCACCCACGTCATATCGCTGGAAGTCGACGAGGTCGAGGGGGTACTCAGGGCGAAGCGCCTCGTCAAGGGCGATGTCGAGGAAATCGAGACCGTCGAGACAGAACTTCCCTGCGTGGTCGTGACTGACCCGGAGTTCGAGCCGAGCTACCGAAAAGCGAGCCACCGACTCACCCACAAGGACCTTCGCGAAACGGCTCGCCAACGCGCCGAGAACTATGAGGAATACGTAACGATGTGGGACCACCAAGCCCTCAACCTCGATCCGGACTACATCGGCCTCGATGGCTCGCCCACGATCGTTTCTGGCGTCGACCCGATCCCAAAACCACCCTCGGAACGAGAGGCGGCGATGATTTCGGCGGACGACCGGGACGGAATGGAGACCGTCCTCGAAGCACTCGCGCCGTACGCGGGAGGTGACTGACGATGGGAGAGAAGGACGGAACCACCAATACCGACGTCGACCCAGGAGAGTACACGATCCCGGAACTCGGCCCGACAATCAAGGAGATCGACGATCTTGACGAACTGGAGGCCATTCTGGAGACGGAGAAGGAGGGCGAGGATCGGGTTGGGGCGACGAAACTCATCGAGA
>JBKEGM010000337.1:0-3454 GCA_046710005.1 Natrialbaceae archaeon | reverse complement strand
ATCGACAGTGCCCTAACTGTTTCGCGGTCGTCGTCATTCAGTTCCGCGAGCGCACGGGCTGAATTCGGGGTCTCCGGTTCCTCGATGTACGCCCGGGCCATGCTCGTTGCATGGGACAGCCAGTCCGGACCGTCCACGGCTGGGATGTCTTCGAGGTCGTATCGCCCGGTTGCGGCCAGCCTGACCAGCGCGACGGCCGCGGTCCCTCGACGGAGATCGTCGCCGGCCGACAACCTGGACCGAACTGCCCGTGTTTTCGACGCCACGTCGTCCGGATATTCGATTGCGAGGCGGACGAGCTCGCGCGCTATGGGTTCTCGAACCTCCCCGTATTCGTCTTTGATCCGGTCGAGGAGGATCGCTGTCGCCGGCCGCACCTCGTCCCCGTGCTCGGCAGCGACGGCAGCCAGGGCGCGGGTCACCTGTCGGTCCACGACGGCGTCGCCAGCGTCGAGGTACGTGACGAGATCGCTGCCGGCCTGGCGGACGGCTCCCGGCCGGCGCTCGGCGATGTGAGCCACCGCCCTGGCGACGTGCCGCCGGCGCTTGGAATCGTCCGCCCCCATGTGTTCGGCGAGAACCTCCACCGTTTTCGGGTCGGTTTCCACGAGTGCGGCCAGTCCCTGAAGCGCCGCCGTCCGCACCTCGGGGCTGTCGTCGAGACAGCGCACCAGGGCGTCGACGATCGTTCGGTGCTCCGCTTCCCCGTCCGGATCGTGATCGGCCAGCGCGTCGATCGCTCGCCGGCGTTCCCGCCGGTCGTCGCTGGTCAGTCGATCGACGAGGAGCGCAGTCACCGGTCGGACGCCCTCTGAGGCCTCTGGGGCGAGTTCGCCGAGCGTCCGGTTCACGTTGTGACAAACCGAGGGGTCGCTGTCGTCCAGTCGATCTATCAGCGCGGGGATAACGGGTCGAACTGCCCCCGGGTGTTCCCTGGCCACGGCAGCCAGGGCCAGCGCCGCGTTATTCCGAACGCTCGCGACGGCGTCCTCGAGACGCGCGGCGAGTGAACTTACGGCCGGTCTAAGCTCGTCCGGGTCCTCGCGGGCCAGTGCGAGGAGGTCTCGGGAGGCGCTCACGCGGACCGCCTCCTCGTCGGACGTCAATCCTGACACGAGGTGTCCCGTCGCCGGATGGGTTTCGTTCGGTGCCCGCCGGGCCACCTGGGCAAGGGCCCGTGCCGCGTACCCCTGGACCCAGGCGTCTTCCTCGTCGAGGCGGCCGATGAGGGACTCGACGTCCGGTTGTTCGTCGGCCGGGTGGTCGAGGGCGACGCGGCCGAGCGTCCGGGCTGCCGAGTGCCTGACTGCCGGGTCGTCGTCCACCAGCCGATCCGCCAGCGTCGGTGCCTCCGGCCGGACCGCCTCCGGGTACTCGGTTGCGACCGTCGAGAGCGCTTCGACCACGGCCTCTCGAACCCGTCCGTCTTCGTCGTCCAGACAGTCCGCTAACGGATCCACGGCCTCCCGGACGGCGTCCGGCGAGGACTCCGCGACGGCGGCGATTGCCCGGGCGGCGTGCCGCCGGTTGTCGGCGGCTTCGTCGTCGAGTCGCTCCGCGATGGCTGGGACTTGCTCCCGAAGCGCTCCGGGATGATCCTCGGCCACGGCCGCGAGCGCTCGACTCGCATGTCCCCGAACGCCGGCGCTCTCGTCCCCGAGCCGCTCCACCAGGGCCGGCACGACGTCTTTCACGGCTGCCGGGCGCTCGGTGGCCACGGCAGCGAGCGCCTTTGCCGCCTCCTCGCGGGTATCGTCCCCAGGTTCCCCCAGGCGGTCCGACAGGGGGTCGACCGCCTCGACGAGTTTTTCGGGGGTTGTCGTCCCGACGTTTGTCAGACCGCGAACTGCGTTGGCCCTGACTGGCCCGTGGTCGTCGGTCAGCGCCGTCATCAAGGCAGGGACGGCGTCTTCAACGGCGTCCGCATACTCCGCGGCGACGGTGGCGACTGCCGCCGTCGTTTTGGTCCGGACGGTTGTCCGGTCCTCTTCGAAGTGCGCCACCAGCGTCGGAACGGCATCCCGGACGGTCGCCGGGTACGCGCCGGCGACGGCCGCCAGCGCGCTGGCAGCGTGGGGTCGTAGTTTGGGATCGGCCATCCGAGACCGAAGGACCGGTATCGCGTCCCGGACCGCATCCGGATGGTCGGTTGCGACGGCTGCTAGTGCGCGCGTTGCGTGGTTGACCGCACCGTTCTCGCCCTCGTTGATTCTGGCGGTGAGTTCCGGCACGGCGTCGGTCACTTCAGCCGAAAAGGCTGCCGCGATCGATGCGAGCGCGCGGGCAGCGTTTTCCTGGGCATCCGCGACGTCGTCGTCCAGTCGGTCGGCAAGCGGCCCCACCGCGTCCCTGACGGCGTCGGGCGACGATTCGCCAACGGCCGCAATGGCCCCCGCGACGTCGGTTCGGACGGCGCCCCGGTCGTCAGTCAGTCGCCCGATGAGCGCCGGCACTGCCTCGCGGACGTCGCTGGGGTTCGATTCGGCGATCGATCGGAGGTTCGCTGCCGCATACTCCCTGATTTCTCCGTCGTCGCCGGTGAGAAACGTCTGTAGTTCGTCGATCCCGACAGTCACCGCTGCCGAATCGTCCCCGGATCCACCCTGTTCGGCGTCGGCCCGCTCGGAAGAGTCCATATTCGTTACCTCGTGACTACCTTCCGAGGTAAACCACTTGTATCCGTGTGATTATGAATTGAAAGTATCCCTTAATCCGAGATGTATATGGCTTTTGGCCGAAGGCGGTCCATTCGGCGACCGATAGACAATTCAGGCTACAGCCGTACCCGTCAAATATGGGTATTACGGACGCCGAACCACTCGATGTTTCTCGCGTTCGGGAGGACTTCCCCATTCTCCAGCGGGAGTTCGACGGGAACCAGGTCGTGTACCTCGACAGCGCGGCGACGGCCCAGACGCCCGATCCAGTGGTTGACGCGATCGCGGACTACTACCGGGAAACCAACGCCAACGTTCACCGGGGGATCCACCACCTGAGCCAGGAGGCTTCGATCGCCTACGAGGAGGCCCACGACCGCCTCGCCGAGTTCGTCGGCGCGAGCGGCGGCCGCGAGGAACTGATCTTCACGAAGAACACCACCGAGTCGGAAAACCTGGTCGCGTACTCATGGGGGCTGAACGAACTCGGCCCCGACGACGCAGTGGTCCTCACGGAGATGGAACACCACGCCTCGCTGGTCACCTGGCAACAGATCGCCAAAAAAACCGGCGCGGAACTGCGGTACATCCGGGTCGACGGGGACGGCCGGCTCGACATGGACCACGCCAAGAAAGTTATCGACGACGACGTCGCCATCGCCTCGGTCGCGCACGTCTCGAACACCCTCGGGACCGTCGTTCCGGTGAGCGACTTGGCCGACCTGGTCCACGAACACGACGGCTTGTTTTTCGTCGACGGGGCACAGGCGGTCCCGACGCGCCCGGTTGACGTCGAG
>JBKEGM010000336.1:0-3510 GCA_046710005.1 Natrialbaceae archaeon | reverse complement strand
ACCCGGCCGACCTGGCCGCTCGCCTGAGCGCCTTCTACGAGCGCGCCGGCTCCTACCAGAACATCAACGGAACCGAGGGTTCCATCTCGGTCATCGGCGCGGTCTCGCCGCCCGGTGGCGACTTCTCTGAGCCGGTCACCCAGAACACGCTGCGCATCGTGCAGGTGTTCTGGGCGCTGGACAACGACCTGGCCGAACGGCGGCACTTCCCGGCGATCAACTGGGACGAGTCCTACTCGCTGTACCGCGATCAACTCGACCCGTGGTTCGAGGACGAGGTTGCCGACGACTGGGCCGAGATCCGTCAGTGGGTCGTCGACACACTCGACGAGGAATCGGATCTGCAGGAAATCGTCGATCTGGTCGGGAAGGACGCCCTCCCGGCGGACCAGCAACTCACCCTGGAGGTGGCACGCTACATTCGCGAGTCCTACCTCCAGCAGAACGCGATGCACGAGGTCGACACCTACTGCGAACCGGACAAGACCTATCGCATGATGCAGGCGATCGAGACCTTTAGCGACGAAGCGTTCGACGCGCTCGACGCCGGGGTCCCGGTCGACGAGATTACGGACGTGGACGCAGTCCCCCGCCTGAACCGGATGGGGACGGCCGAGGAGTACCACGAGTTCATCGACGAGGTCGAGGCGAACATTTCCGAGCAAATTCGGGGGCTCTACCAATGAAAGAGTATCAGACGATCACCGAGATCAGCGATCCACTGGTCTTCGTGGAGGTCGACCAGGCGGTCGGGTACGACGAGATCGTCGAGATCGAAACGCCCGAGGGCGACGTTATTCGGGGGCAAGTACTCGAATCATCGGAAGGCCTCGTTGCCATCCAGGTCTTCGAGGGGACAACCGGTATCGGTCGCGACGCGTCGGTCCGGTTCCTGGGCGAGACGATGAAGATGCCGGTCACCGAGGACCTGCTGGGCCGCGTCCTCGACGGGACCGGCGAACCGATCGACGGCGGCCCGGACATCGTGCCCGAAGAACGGCGTGACATCGTCGGCGAGGCGATCAACCCCTACTCGCGGGAGTACCCAGAGGAATTCATCCAGACGGGGGTCAGTGCTATCGACGGCATGAATACGCTCGTCCGTGGCCAGAAGCTCCCGCTGTTCTCGGGATCCGGCCTCCCACACAGCGAACTTGCGCTTCAGATCGCCCGTCAGGCGACCGTTCCCGAAGCCGAGGAAGCGGAGGGCGAGGAAACCGAGTTCGCCGTGGTGTTCGGCGCGATGGGCATCACCCAGGAGGAGGCCAACGAGTTCATGCAGGACTTCGAGCGCACCGGCGCGCTGGAGCGCTCGGTGGTGTTCATGAACCTGGCCGATGACCCAGCCGTCGAGCGAACCGTCACGCCGCGACTGGCACTCACGACGGCGGAGTACCTCGCGTTCGACAAAAACTACCACGTACTGGTCATCCTGACGGACCTGACCAACTACTGCGAGGCGCTGCGGGAGATCAGCGCCGCGCGGGAGGAGGTTCCAGGTCGGCGGGGCTACCCCGGCTACATGTACACCGACCTCGCGACGATGTACGAACGCGCCGGTCGCATAAAGGGCGTCGAGGGGTCGATTACGCAGATCCCGATCCTGACGATGCCCAGCGACGACGACACCCATCCGATCCCGGACCTCACCGGCTACATTACTGAGGGGCAGATCCACGTCGACCGTGACCTCAACAGCCAGGACCTCCGGCCGCCGATCTACGTCCTGCCGTCGCTGTCGCGGTTGATGGACGAAGGGATCGGCGAGGAGCACACCCGCGAGGACCACGCTGATGTCTCCGACCAGATGTACGCCGCCTACGCGGAGGCCGAGGACCTGCGCGACCTCGTGAACATCGTCGGTCGTGAGGCGCTCTCCGATCGCGACAACAAATACCTCGACTTCGGTGACCGGTTCGAGAACGAGTTCATCGACCAGGGGTACGACACCGACCGATCCATCGACACCACGCTGGACATCGGCTGGGACCTCCTCTCGATGCTCCCGAAGGAGGAACTCAACCGCATCGACGAGGACCTCATTGCGGAATACTACCGGGAAGCGGCCGAGGAGTTCGAGGCCGTCGAGGCCGAGTAGATCCAGCCGGCGGGGCCGAGCACCATCGGCCGCTTCTCAACGCCGTCGTCGTGGGAAAGAACCACGACGCAGGCGGATCTGGTTCCAGTACGGCTGGATACCGTGTCCCGAACATCTGCCACTAAGCCGCTGCCGGAACGATCCCCAGGACTGCGCTACCGAATCCCGTTTTGGGCGTTCCTGGGGCTCGTCTCGACGGCGTTTGCCGAAGTCCTCTTCCCGAACACGCCCTTCTCCCCCGTTGCGATGGCGGGCATTGCGTTCCCAGTGTACTTTCTTCATTCAGTCTTCCTGGCGGGAGTCGTGTTTCGTTCTGGGCGGGTCAGTTTTTCGTCGTTGTACCTGGCCGGCGTTCTGTTCGGGCTTTACGAGGCGTACGTGACGAAAGTCGTCTGGGATCCGGTCGGTGATCCGATCCCCATTCAGGTCGCGGGCCTGTATCCGTTCGAGGGGCTCAGCCTGGTCCTGTTCTGGCACCCGATCATGGCGTTCGTGATTCCGGTGACGGTGGTGGAACTGGTTGCAACGAAATCGAACCGATCCGTCGGCCCGCCACTGGCAGGGCACGCGTACGCTTCACACCTCGCCGTAGTCGCCGGTGCATCTCTGAGCGTCTTCCACGGTGTCCTCGGGGAGGGCCCGGTAACGACCCTCATCTCGACCGTCAGTACCCTGGTGGTGCTTTTCGCGGTTCTATGGGGGTGGCGCCGTGCTGGCGGCCATCGCTTCGCAATGGGGCAGCTTCTCCCACGAGGAAGAGAACTTCGGGTACTCGGAGTTCTCCTTTTGGGTCTATATGTAATCTACGGGGTGGCGTTGCGGCCGGAGGCGCTTCCTGAGCGACCCCTCCCCCACCTGCTCGTCCTCTCGACGTACGCTGTCGTCGGCGGTGCGCTCCTGCTCTCGCTGCGACGCCCGGAAGCTGGCGACCCGAGCACCGACGTCAGTTTTTCCTGGCGACGCGTTCTGGCGGTCGCTGGTGCGTTCGTCACCGCGACCGGTGCCGCAGGACTGTTCCTCACTCCGCTCGGCACCGGCGTGTTCCTTTCGTACTTCGTCGTCGGACCGACGGTGGGCCTCGCGTGTATCGTGTTCGTGGTCCGCCGCCTCCGCCGGTAGCCAGTCAGGTCGTGAGGGGGAAGAAAAACCGTTAACCCCGTGGGTACGTAATCTCCGCCAACGAATGGCCGAGGACGTCAAACCGACCCGGAAGAACCTGATGGAAATCGAGGACCGGATCGAACTCTCCGAACGGGGCCATAGTACGCTCGAGAAGAAACGCGACGGCCTCATCATGGAGTTCATGGACATCCTGGATCAGGCCCAGGACATCCGAGCGAACATGAGCGACCAGTACGAGACTGCCCAGCAGACGATCGACATGGCGCGGGCGATGGAGGGCGACATCGCGG
>JBKEGM010000335.1:0-3534 GCA_046710005.1 Natrialbaceae archaeon | reverse complement strand
TCTTGGAGCCGGCGGATCGGTCGTGGGTCACGCGTTTTTCGAACCGTTGGCTGGATGGGAGAAATCACTGTTCCTCGATCTGGAGATTCTGGGATTGCTCATCGGGTTCGCCTCCCCGATAATGTTCGGGATCGTCCTTCCGCTCATTGAGTAACGCGTCTCCTCGGCGCCAGCGATTTCAATCCAGAGTGGTTTCGATCGGGAGCGACTGTTGTGCCGTCATCCCGATTCTGTGGGCACCGCAAGATCTGACGCCTTCGCCCGCGCCCGTTCCACGATTCCCGGTTTGGCCTCGAACTCGACCACCACGTCGTCGCCGTACGTCACGTCATCGACGTGGGCGTTGTCGTGGATCCAGGAGACGACGCTCATCGTGTTTTCGGTCATGGGCAGGACGAGTCGCTCGCGTTCCCAGTCCGGGAGTTCCCGTTCGATGCGCGTCCGGAGTACGTCGACTTTGTGGCCCTCTTTCGCGGAAACGGCCACGGGATTTGGCGCCAGCGCCGAGAGCGCTTCGCGGATTTCGGCGAGTTCCGCACCGGACACCAGATCGGTCTTGTTGAGCACCGTCACGATCGGTGCCTCGTTTCGCTCGTAGAGGACGTCGTGAGAAGTAACCACTTTTTCACGAATTTCCTCGATCGGTTCGCTGACGTCGACCACGAGCAACACGAGGTCGGCACGATAGACGGAATCCAGTGTTGACTTGAAGGACTCGACCAGCCAGTGTGGCAGGTCGGCAATAAACCCGACCGTGTCGGTCAGGAGGACGTCCCGGCGCTTGACGTCGGCGCGACGGGTGGTCGTCCCCAGCGTGGTGAACAGTCGGTCTTCGGACTCGGCGGTCGTATCGAGGTCCGGGTGGAGGTCAACGTTCTCGTCCACGTCGAGGTCGGCGGCGAGTTGGCGCAGCAGTGTCGACTTTCCAGCGTTGGTGTAGCCTGCCATCGCCACCAGATCGAACCCGGAGTCGCGACGCTGCTCGCGGCGATGTTCTTCCGTCCGTTCGATACTTTCGAGTTCGTCCCGGATCCGGCTTATCCGTGCCTTGATGTCGCGTTCGCGGTTCTCGTCGTACTCCCCCAATCCCATGAACCCAGGGTGTTCATCGCGCGTGGCAAGGCTCGTCTTCGCCTCGGCACGGGGTAACTCGTAGCGGAGTTCGGCGAGTTCGACCTGCAGTTGGGCCTTCCGGGTCTGAGCCCGCTGCCCGAAGATGTCGAGAATGAGCTTGAACCGGTCGATCACCTCGACGCCCTCCGGAAGCTTGGTCCCCAGGTTATAGGTCTGGTAGGGCCCGAGGCGGTTGTCGAAGATCACGGCGTCGACCGTGTGTTTGACGGCCATCCCGGCCAATCGGTCGGCCTTGCCTTCGCCGACGTTGAGTGCGGCGTCCTCTTTCCGGGTCTGGGTAACTTCACCGACCACTTCATAGCCCGCAGAGTGGGCGAGGTCTCGAATTTCTTCGGTATCCGGTGTCCCCGATTCGACGCGTTTGACGACGATAGCCTTCATGCTTCGCTCCGCGGGTCAGTCAGTCGGTGGTCCAATCGCTTGTTCCATCCTCGCGACTGCTCTGGCCGCTCCCTTCGATTGTGGACCTTCGTGGAATACGTCTGGTCGCACACCCTGGTTGTCCGGAACACGTCAACCAGGCCGGTCCGCCACCTCGGTTGTTCGACCGTGATTCATGGTCACGAGTACGCCGTGCGGACTCTTGAATGTCGTGGACACCGTGAACGAATTCGCCGACAATCCTGAACGCAGCCGACACAAGAACCTTAACACCTGCCGCTTGAGACAGTACCATGGCAGAACCCCTTGCAATCGACTTTCAACGACTCGGTTTGGAACTGGGGACCGGTGCAGTCGTCGGGGGGCTCATCGGGTTCGCGGCCAAGAAACTCGCCAAAGTTATCGCGGTTATCATCGGGCTCGAAATGGCGTTGTTCAAATTCCTCGAATCCGAAGGCATCCTAGAGGTCAATTGGGATCGACTTGGCGCTCAATTTCTCTCGGCCGGAGAGGCGGCACAGGGCGCCCCGCCGAACTGGGTGATGAGCATCCTCTCAACACTCTCGATCGGCGCCGGCTTCACGGGCGGGTTCTTCCTCGGATTCAAGCGAGGATGACATCCTCCGCGCCGTAAGGAGGTGTACGATCCACCAGGAGTGAATAGCTGAGGCCCGCCGTTCGGCGGGCCAAAGCAGCCTCATGCAGCTACTGGGAGCTACAGCTTTCTCGAATCACGTGTCTCCCGCCTGCCGGGTGACCAGTCAGCTATCGCGGTGCAGTCATGTAATTCTTCTCAGATAGCTACGTGAGACTTCGATTCTGCCGAAAAATCTACTAACGCGGACGTGGTTTGTCGAGGTAGCAGGCTTTCATAGGTGTATTCCAGCTTCTCCGTGAACGTGTCGAATGCCCACCCATGCAGGTCGAGGTTGCCGTGGTCGCCCTAATCGGCGTCCTCGCGGATACCAGTCAGTTCGTCCACAGCAATCGTCCCGACGTTTCGGGCGGCGCACTCAGCTACAATGCCTATCGAGATAGCGTGATCTTCCCTTTAAAAATTGAAGAAACGTTTTTGCCGAACACTCGGTCCCTGACTACCGCATACTGATGTCGTCTTGATCCTTGAGAATTCGCGTCTCTGCGTTCCCGGACGACACTTCGTTTACCAGTTCGTAGAAATCATTCTGCATCCCTGCCGGGAACGTGAGGACCCCGACCCAGGACCCGTCGGGTTGCCACTCCTCGCGTTCCAACTCGCCGAACTCGCGGACCTTGGCTTGACCACTGCCGGCGTATTCGGCAGGCAACTGCGCGGCAACCGTGACCTCGTCGAACCGAATAGGAATTACTGGCCGAAGGACGTCCAGGGCCTCGTCGACCTGGTTCTCGACGGGCTCCATCGGGTCGACCGTAAAGTCGGTTTCCTCGAGGGCGCTCTCGATGCGCTCGGGCGGATGCGGGGCGTCGTCCATCTGGGGATTGACCGCGTTCCGCGTAATCCGATTGACCAGCTGTTTGTGTTTCTGTTCCTGCATCTCCCGACGCTGGTCGGCAGTGATCTGGATCTCCCCGCGCTTGATGACTTCGGGAATGACATCGAGGGGGTCGGTCGTTCCGAATACCTCTTCGAGGGCGTCCTCGGGTGGCCGGTCGCCCCGTGAGGCGTTCTCGAAGACGTCTTCGGCGGCGATGACGTCCTCGAGTTCGCCCTCGAACTCGTCACGTTTGATCGCGAGCGCGGCGTCCGGGTCGACGAGTACCTCGAACCGCTCACCGTGCGATTCGAGGCGGGCAGTCACGGCCTCGTCCAGTGATATCATACTCGACGGTACTGGGGCATGCTTCAAAGGTGTTTCCCGCTATCGCCAGCAGTCACCCGTACGGACGTCCACGGGTGACCACGAGGAATCGCTGGTTTATTCGTCGTCGGTCGACTCGTCGTCGCCGTCCTCGGCTTCTTCAGCGTCGTCTTCGTCGGCGGTTTCGTCGTCCTCCCCTTCGCCCTCTTCTTCCTCATCC
>JBKEGM010000334.1:0-3536 GCA_046710005.1 Natrialbaceae archaeon | reverse complement strand
CGGATCTCGTTGAAGAAAGGCGCGATTCACGTGCTGGAGTGATTGCTCGACGTCAACATCTCGAACCTCGCCGGCGTGCCCTCGGTCGTCTACGGACTGCTCGGTCTCGCGCTCTTCAGGCAGGGGGTCGGCCTCACGCCGGGCATCCTGATCGCCGCGGCCGTGACGCTCGGGCTGCTGATCCTGCCGATCGTGATCGTTTCGGCCCAGGAGGCCCGCCGAGGTGTTCCGGACGAGTATCGCAATCGTTCCTACCGGCTGGGGGCGAGCCGCTGGCAGACGGTCCGCAATGTCGTCCTGCCGGAGGCGGTTCCGGGTATCCTGACGGGGACGATCCTCGCCATCGGGGGGCAATCGGCGAGACGGCTCCGCTGGTCATGCTCGCACTCGCGACGACTCGCTTCTCGCCGCCCGTGGGCCTGTTCTCGGGGGCGACTGCACTGCCGCTCCAGATCTTCGCCGCAGCGGGCAGCAACCAGCCCGAATTCCGGACGGGCGTGCTGGCGGCCGCCGCCGTCGTGTTGCTCTCGCTGATGTTGCTGATGAACGCGACGGCGATCGTGATCCGGCAAGGCTACCAGTAACGAGAAAAGGGACGGACTGTCCCGTATTGTCAGACACCAACTCCTGGTCTTGTTGGCTTCATCTCTCAACAACGGTGACTAACCCACGCTCGTTTCGAGTTTGGTTTCGTACCCTCGAATCGACGGTCTCCATGCTGTCTGCGGAATCTCCCATGAAGGAAGTTTCATTCCGAAACAGTCTGACCCACGATGGCCCGGGACGGTTCGTATTGAAGCATCCATACTCCACGCTTCCTGGGGTTGGTCAGGAAACCACTACTCCGAGTTTTCGGCGCAGTGTGTAATTCTTAGGCACAGGCCCCAATCCATAACTCCTCACGGGGCCATACCCCCGATATGGGCGTGGAATTAACGCGGCGGGACCTGTGTCGCGCAATGCCTCTGGTGACACTCGGGTCTGCAGGGGGTGTGATTGGGCGAGCAACGGCTTCCGTCCGAGGGTCTGGCGGCGATCAATTGTGGTCGCTGGAAACCTTATTCAATGTCAACGCATCGCCGACGGTGGTACAAGACACTGTCTTCGTCGGGAACAATGGTCACCAGGTCTTTGCCATCAATAGAGCTACCGGCAAGATAACGTGGACCTTCGAAGTCGGACGAAAAGTGGTGTCTTCGCCGACCGTGGTCGACGGCACACTCTTCGTCGGGAGTTTTGACAATAATCTCTACGCGATAAACGCAGCGACTGGTGAAAAGAAATGGGCCTTCGAAACTGGTGGAAGTGTCAGGTCATCGCCGACGGTGGTGAATGGGACTGTTTACGTGGGTAGTTTCGATGGCAAGGTCTATGCGCTTGACGCAGGGACCGGCGAGAAACAGTGGACGTACGATACCCTCGCTGGCGTGGAATCGTCACCGGTGGTGGTTGACGGAATGGTCTACGTCGGGAGCCGAGATTCTCGCGTGTATGCCCTGAACGTCAACACAGGCGACCAATTGTGGGACTTCCAAACGAATGATATCGTGGTCTCGTCGCCGACGGTGGTGAACGGAACCGTCTTCGTCGGTGGGGGCGACCAAACGGTGTATGCGATCAACACCAAGAACGGGGGGGAACAGTGGGCGTTCGAGACGGACGGTTCCGTCCAATCATCGCCGACGGTAGCCAATGGAACCGTCTACGTCGGGAGTCGAGATGGCCGACTCTACGCACTGGAGGCAACCACCGGTGAAACCGAATGGGACTTCCAAACCGACGGCGCGGTCGACTCGTCACCAACTGTCGCCGGCGGCAGCGTGTTCGTCGGGAGTATGGATACGAACGTGTATGCTGTGAATGCAACGTCAGGCACTGAATTGTGGTCCTTCGAAACCGATGGGATGGTGCAGTCCTCGCCGACGGTCGTCGACGGTGTCGTTTACGTCGGCAGTCAAGATACGTACGTCTACGCACTCGAGGCCGGCGTTGCTGGCTCCAGCGAGGGGTCCCGGGTTCGACAGCGGATCCTCGGCCACAAAGGGAAATCTCGAGAGTCCACACCGACCCCGGTCGAAACCCTCACCAGCCAGGAGGAGAGTCCAACGGCTACTGAGACGGACACGGCACGAGAAACCACCACAACGGCCGAAACCACCTCACAGCAAACTTCTCGAACCGATGAGACCGAAGCGGTTGAACCCACTAATCCACCGAATACACCGAGCGAATCGGAGTCCGGGACCCCCGGCTTCGGTCTGGGCGCCGCCCTGGGAGCCCTGGGTGGCAGCCTCCTCTGGTATCGGTTGCGGGGCCGCGACGAGGAATAATTCGGGGCGGATACCCATCCGATAGCGGTCCCGTCTCTAGGCTGATAGCATTAAATCCGGTCCGACGCTGTTTGACCTACCAACGGAAAATTCAAACCAGATTCGGGTAGTTGGTCTTTCTCTCGTGCCGTATCGTTTCGTCCCGGCCGGTTATCCCTCCCGATGAATGTGTGTGGTATCGGTTTTTCCTTGGAATGAGAGTTATATTGCCTCCCGAATCGCCCGACTGAGCCCTTCGATCCCATGCTCCATTTCGTCCAGCTCCTCGTAGCTGTAGGAGAGTCGCATACAGTTCGCGCCGCGGTCGTCGCCGTAGAACCAGCGACCTGGCAGGTAGGTCGCGCCCTCGTCAATGGCGTCGTCCAGAATATCGTCGGCGTCGATTTGTTCGGGGAGTTCCAGCCAGACGAAGAAACCCCCGTCCGGTTCGCTCCACTCGGCTTCCGGGGGCATGTGCTCCTCGAGGGCGTCAAGCATGCGGTCACGCCGCTGCTCGTAGGCCTGGCAGAGTTCGGGGATAGTGGCGTCGAGGGTCCCGTCGTCGACGTACTTCCCAAGAACGCTCCGCATGAACGTCGTGTTCGACCCGCCGGAGTTCAGCCGGCGGAGTTGGTCGCGAACCGTCTCGTCGGCGACGGCCCACCCGGCCCGAACGCCCGGGGCGATCAACTTCGAGAAGGTGCCAAGGTGGATCACCCGGCCGCCCTCCGGTCGCTCCTCGTCGAGCGCTCTGAGCGGGGCGACCGGCTCGCCGTCGTAGCGCAGATCGCCGTAGGCGTCGTCTTCGACGATCATGAAGTCGTGTTCGGCGGCCAGATCGAGCAGGCGTTCCCGACGATCGCGGGTGAGGGTTACGCCGGTGGGGTTCTGGAAGTTCGGGATCGTATAGAGGAGTTTTGGGGGGTCTTCGTCCTCGTCTTCGAGGGCTTCGAGGCGTCCTTCCAGCGCATCAACGTCCAGGCCGTCATCGTCCAGTGGGATGCTCTCGACGGCGACGTCGAACTTGTCGAACTGGCGGAGGGCGCCCATGAAGGTTGGCCCCTCGACGACGATCCTGTCGCCGGGATCGAGGAACGCTCGACAGACCAGGTCGAGGCCGTGGGACCCGCCGTTGGTCAGGAGGATTTCGTCCTCGGTCGCGTCCATCCCACGTTCACGAGCGTGGTTGGTGGTCCATTCGACGAGTCGGTCGGCGGACTCGCTGCC
>JBKEGM010000333.1:0-3566 GCA_046710005.1 Natrialbaceae archaeon | reverse complement strand
CCAGGCTCCGGAGGAATTCTTCCTCGAACTCGCCGGCCTCGATGAGGTCGCCCTCGATTTCCTCGCGATCGGCGCCCGAATAGAGTCCACGGAGCACGGTTTTCACGTTCCAGGCGTCGAACTTCCGTAGGTACCTGGCGATCCGACGGTACAACCGGCCGTCGGCCCACCGCAATAGGTCGTCGAAGTTCTTCGCCAGGTTGCGGTTGAGCGCGAATTCGATCAGGTCAACGCCCGAATGGCGGGCACCGAGGGCGTTCATCTCGGCCTCGTACGCGGTTTCCTCCATGTAGCGGGCGATCTCGCTCGGCCCCATCCGGACCAATTTCCGGTAGTCCTCCTCGCCGAAAAGGGCCGCCCGACGGGCCCGAACCCGGGCGACAACGTACTCGTAGTTCGACCCGGGGCCCGACCCGTACTGTTCGCCGAAGTTTCTGCCGGTCATTGCTCGAACAGTCGGTTACTGACGTCCTTGAGGTTGTCCTCCCAGACCTCGTCGATGATGGAGTCGAAGGTGTTGTTGACCCGCAGCCGCGAGTCGGCCCCCTCGACGACGACTCCCCCAAGACAGTCGTGCTCGCCAGCGTACTCCGCGGCGTCGTACTCCTCCAGGATTGACCGCAGGAGGTCCTCGTCGTCGGGACGACCGAACACTTCAGCCGTCGCGTCAGGGTCGAATTCCGCAACCGCAGCGTCGAGGAGTTCGCGGGTGAGTTCCCTGCGACGGTCGTCTTCGAGGGTGGCCAGTCGCTTCTCGACGCGAGTCCGAACCTCCTGGAGGACGTCGCGGCGTGCTTCCAGGCGCTCCTGCTTCGCCTCGAGCTTCGCGCTCGATACCTTTTGCTCGCGTTCCTGTTCGATCTGCTGTTCGACCTCGCGTTCGGCGTCGTCGAGGATTTCCTCCCGATCGGACTCGGCCTCCTGAACGATCTCCTCGGCGCGCTCATCGGCCTCATTACGGATCTCCTCCGCACGCGCGCGAGCTTCGTCCCGAATGTCCTCGACGACTGTTTCAAGGCTCATGGTTGCGGAAGTGGCTGGTCGGTTAGACCAGGAAGATGACGACCAGCGCGAGAATAATGATCGTCTCGGGAATGACCGTCAGGATAAGCCCGTTAACGAACAGGCTATCGTCTTCCGCGATGGCACCCATCGCGGCCGATCCGATCCCTCGTTCAGCATATCCCGCGGCAAGGGCGGCCAGACCCACTGCAATGGCCGCTGCGGCGTCTGGTTCGAGGGCTGGCGATCCCGTCGCTGTTTGTTCGCTGGCTTGCAATACGATGTTGGTGATTTCGGGCATCATGGTTTGACTGATAGCTCCCGTCCTGCCGTTGGCAGAGACGTTGTCGTCCGAACGTTTCGGTGTTCAGCCGACGGATGGCTTAAAGCTTCTCAAAGAGGCCGATGCTTCTCATCTTTCAGATCCTCGTGGAATTCCGTTAAGGACCCTCCGGATGCGTTCGATTTCCCCTCAACCAGTCCGCTAACATGATGGATGAAGCGTCGGTTGGGGCAGTGACCCAACGGCCGGCGGACGAGGAAGCAACTGGATCCGAACGCCACCGGGCATCGAAGCGAAACGAATCGAGCGTTCAATCGCCGGACGTGAATTCGGTCCGATGGCCGAACGGGTCGTAGGGTTTCCCGTTCCCCTCGTAGAACTTCCCGAAGAACTCGACGTACTCGAGACGAACCGCCTGCAGTCCGGCGCTCGTCACCCCGAGTGCGAGGACCAGCAGGTGGCCGATCAAAAGAACGCCCAGCCCACCGACGATACCCGCAATCCCGGAATGGGCCAGCCCGGGGAACATGATCTCGGTAACCTCGTGTCCGTGCACCATGTCTCCGACGTGGGGCATGTGACCGATCCCGAAGTGCCAGGCGGCGTGCTCGCCCTCACCCGTGACATACACCCCGAAAAACAGGAGGTTCACCACGAAGGCCATTCCAGCCTTCGCGAGCAACACTGCCGCGAGCCGGGCGTACGAGAGGACGTTGACGATTACCTGCAGGAACTCAACCACCTCCACGAGATCCGCGATCGCCAGCATGACGAGTCCGACGCCGAACGTTCCGAGCCCGACGAGGCCCACGACTTCCGGGAGCCCGCCGAAGCCCAGCGGGATCGGGTGGCCGTTGAGCGCGGCCGTCTCTCCGACGATGAACGCGGGTTTCGATCCCTGGGCGTGGAAGCTGAAGATCCACGTCCAGAGTCCGACCATCATCAGCAGCCACGACCCGTTCTCGAAGACGGCCTCACGGGTCCCGTGGACGAGGTCGTCGACGAACCCGACAGCGTAACCGATGGTGAGGTGGACCAGCCCGGCCAGGAGGCTCACGACCAACCACAGCAGGGCGTAGTCGCTGTTGGCCGGCATGAGGCCTTTCTTCAATGGCGCGCTGTCCAGACCGACGATGCCCTCCCAGAGGATGGCCGACACCTGGTGGGTGCCGAACACCTCGCCGTAGAGAACCCCGAACAGTATCGTGAACGCCCCGGCCCAGATGGCGATGCCCCCCATACTCTTGATGCCGCGTGACTCGAACCGGGTATAGATGTACACCCCGATTCCCACGTACAGCAACCCGTACCCGAGGTCGCCGATCATGAACCCGAAGAACGCGGGGAAGGTCAACAGAAGGAGGACCGTCGGATCCAATTCGGAGTAGTTGGGCAACCCGACGGCCCTGACGAACGCCTCGAACGGTTCCGCCACGTCGGGGTTGTCCTGCACAATGGGCGGATCGTCGTCGCCCATGGACACCACGCCCCCGTCGGCCCGCGCCGTCGTCGGTTCGGCCTCCTCGGTCGCGGTGTCACGTTCATCCTCGTCCCCGTCGTTTCCGCCGCTTTCGTCCACCGTCTCGTGGTCCTCCACTAACCCGTCCTCGTCGTACGCCGCCCGTTCGAGTTCCTCGACGGCCACCCGATCACCGACAGCGTCCTCCAGGGCCTGTTCCATGTCCTCGACCCGCTCGGTCGGGATCCAGCCTTCGGCGACGAATGCGTTCTCCGTCGTCGCAAACTGGAGGGGCGCCTCGGTCTTTTGGACCTGTATCGAGAGCTTTTCTTCGGCTGCCAGCAGGAACCCGGCCGCGTCGAGTTTGAGCTCGTTGAGTTCCTCCTCGACCGTGTTCTTCCGGGATTTGAGTTTTTCTTTCCGGTGTTCCAATTCCGCGACGTGCTCCGCAGGATCGCCGTCACCCTCCGGCCGCTCGATCCGTGTGAATTCGATCCCCACGAGTGCGTCATCGATGACGCCCTCAGGCGCATCATCCGCCGGGTACGCGTACGCCGCCACCACGCCGTTCGATCCGTACGTTTCGAACGCCTCGACATCGTCGGCGCCGGCGAGGGCGGCCTCCACCGCGTCATGCTGCCCCTTACCGATCGCGACTTCGAGGCTATCGTACCCCCGGAGGAGGTCGAGGTCGATTCCGAGATCGACGAAGGGCGCCATCGTCTCGATCCGATCCTCGATGTCGCGGATATCGCTCTGGAGATCCGTCCGACGGTCGTCCAGTTCATTCGCCGCTTCGCGGACTCGTTCGAGTTCCGTCTC
>JBKEGM010000332.1:0-3576 GCA_046710005.1 Natrialbaceae archaeon | reverse complement strand
ACCGTTCACCGATTGGAATCCCCATCACGACATCGAGAACGAAGCGGACGTCCGCATCGAGGACGTCTACGTCCGGGAGTTTCGTGGGGTCCCGTCGGTCAATGTCACCGAATTCTCGGCGGTCACGTCGCTTTCGCGGGAGATCGAAGTTGGCGAATCCGGGACGCAATTGGCTATTGCCGACGCGGTGGCGACCGGGGGCCTCTACGACGTTGAAATCGACGGGACGTGCATTTCTATCCGGGACGGCTCGGGCCTGATCGAGCGTTGTCCCGAGTGTAATCGGGTCGTTCAGAAGGGTCAGTGCCGGACCCACGGGGAGGTTGAGGGCGAAGAGGACCTGCGGGTGAAGGCTATCATCGACGACGGGACGGGCACGCTGACGGCGGTTCTCGATGCCGACCTCACGGCGGACGTGTACGGTGGCGACATCGACGATGCACGAGAGCAGGCCCGCGAGGCAATGGATCAATCGGTCGTCGCCGATGCCATTCGCGAGAACGTCGTCGGTCGGGAATTCAGGGTTCGAGGTCACCTGTCGGTGGACGAGTACGGCGCAAACCTCAACGCGGCCTCGTTCGACGCGGTTGCGGACGAACCTGCCGACCGTGCCCGGGCCCTCCTGGAGGCGGTGGAGCCATGAGCGCTGGCACGGAACCGGGTCGCCGCGAGGTGGCTCACCGTGTGTTCGCGACGGAATATGATGAGGCGACCTTCGAGTACTCCCAAAGTGAGGAGGAGCGCGCCCCGAATTACGTCGTCACCCCGACGGGTGCCAGGATCAACCGGCTCTTCTTCGTGGGGGTGTTAACGGAAGTCGAGCAGGTCAACGAGGACGTCGTGCGCGCCCGGATTGTCGATCCCACCGGGGCGTTCGTCATTTACGCCGGGCAATATCAGCCAGACGAATTGGCGTTCCTCGAACGCACAGATCCGCCGGCCTTCATCGCGGTCACGGGCAAAGCCCGGACGTTCGAACCGGACGACGGCGACCGGATCTACACGTCGGTCCGCCCGGAGAGCATCAACGAGGTCGACGAGGGGACCCGCGACCGGTGGGTCGTCCAGGCAGCCAAGCACACTCTCGATCGAATCGCGACGATGGCGACCGCGTCGACACTCGATCTCGGGGGCGAAGAACTGGCGGACGCACTGGGCGATCGTGACGTGGGCAAATCGCTGGCCGCCGGAATTCCCCTCGCGCTGGAGCAATACGAAACGGGACCGACCTACCTCGACGCCCTCCGACGGACAGCACTCGACGCCGCCCGTGTCGTTGCCGGGGAGCGTGGCGAGGTACGACCGCCGGACGTGAGTCCTGGGGCCACTCGGGCGGACGCCCCCTCCCACGAGGTGCTTGCTGAGACTGGATCGGGATTTTTCGTCGAACTGAGCGAACCAGGCGATACCAGCCCGGAGGCTTCCAAGGACGAGGCCGAAACCGGTACCGAGCCGGAACCGGACACGGGCGCCCAGGCGTCGGTCGAAGCAGAACCTGAACCAACTACTGATTCGGGAGAAACCTCGCCGGCCGAAACGGAAGCCCGGCCGGAATTTGATGAAGAGCCGGAACCCGAAACCGAAGCCGGGGGCGAATCCCTGGATGAACCGGAGGTCGAAGCGGAAACGCCGAAGGATATCGACGAAGACCCCGAAGCTGCCGGTGGAACCGAAATCGAGGCGGACGCCGAATCGAGTCCAGAGGGTGGGGAGAGCGACGCTGAGAAGCAAGGCGAGGAAGAACTCGGCGACTTCGACGGTGGGACGCTCTCGGAGGATTCCAGGGGGGAAGCCGCCCCAGCCACCGACGACATGTACGAATTCGACGAAGCGGAGCGCAAAGAGATCGAAGCGGAGTACGGGACGGAGTTCGAGACCGGGACGGAAGTCGACGAACCGGGCGAAGCCGACATCGAGTCGCCATCGCCCGATCAAGATGCGGAAGGGGCGCCTGATGAGGCTGAAACGCAACCGGAACAGGCGTCCTCGGTCGATGCCGAGGCGGACGGTGACTCGGAAACGACTGAAACGGCTGGAACAGACAACGAGGATTCCAGGTCTGAGCTCGTGGACTCGGACGCCGACGTCGACGAAGCCGTCATCGAAGCGATGCGGGAACTCGATGATGGCGACGGGGCCGATCGGGAGGCCGTGATCGATGCGGTTGCGTCGGGAACGGGGGCCGATCGGGCGACAATCGAGGACGCGATTCAGGAGGCCCTCATGGGTGGGCAGTGCTACGAACCGGACGAGGGGCTGCTCAAACCCATCTAATGGTCACCGTCGAGCCACTTCCTGACGCCCCGGCGGCCGTGGCCGAGTGGGATGGCGGTCGCGCACTGGTCGTCGCCGATCTCCATGCCGGGATCGAACGAGCCCTCGCCTTCGAGCACGGCGTCGAACTGGACAGTCGCGGCGAGGACCGCCGGGAGCGGATTCTGGCGCTCCTCGACCGGACTGACCCGGATCGGATCGTCTTTCTCGGCGATCTGATGCACTCAATTGGTGACCCCGGCGGTGCCGAACGTGGTGAGATCGAAGTACTGTTCGAGGCCTTGCCCGACTTGCCCGTGACACTCGTGAAGGGCAATCACGACGGGGGCATCGAATCCTGGGTCGACGTGTCGGTGACTGACTCGCACGGTGTCAGGTTCGGGGACCTGGGGTTCGCGCATGGTCACACGTGGCCCTCTCGGGAGGTGCTCGCGGCCGACGTAATCTGCGTGGGCCACGAACACCCGTGTGTCAGGCTCACCGACGAGGTTGGAGGCAGCCGGGTCGAACGGGTCTGGTTACGTGGTCCGTTGGCCAGGGACGCTTTCGGGGACGACGACCTCGATTGGCAGGGCCCCGAAGGTATCGTCTTTCCAGCCTTCAACGAACTTGCGGGTGGGACGTGGGTGAACGTCCCCGAGCAGTCGTTTCTCGCCCCCTTTTTGCCGGCGGCGTTGTCCGATGCCGAGGCCTACCTGCTGGACGGGACACGCCTCGGGGACTTGCGGCGGATTTAGCGTTGCGGTGAGGGTGCTAAGCCCCCGTCCTCAAGGAGCGCCCAACGGGAGCGAGTAGGGCGGGGATACAGCACCCGCACGAGTACCAAGCACACAATCGACATGTTTAACTAACGATCGCTCTCTCGCAAGGAGTACGAGTCGACCAACTGGGAGAAGCAACGCCAGCGCGTCGCGGAAGTCCACATGGACATGCGGAACAAGAAACGTGATTACAAGCACAAACTCGCCCACGCGTACACGACCGAGTCCGACGCCGTGTTCGTCGAGGATTTGGACGTGAAGTCGATGCTGGAGGGCGATGAGAACGCGCGGACCAAGGCCGAGGTGGGCTGGCGTGACTTCATCCGCATCCTCAAGCATCACGGGCGGAAACACGGGTGTCACGTGGTCGAGGTCGAATCAGCGGGCACAACCAAGGAATGCGCGTCGTGTGGAGTGGAGACGGAGAAGCCATTGTGGGTGCGCGAACACTCGTGCCCGTCGTGTGGGTTCACGCTAGATAGGGATTTCAATGCGTCGCTGAACGTTCTTTCACGCGGTCTCGCCAAACTAGGAGTGGGTC
>JBKEGM010000331.1:0-3582 GCA_046710005.1 Natrialbaceae archaeon | reverse complement strand
CGTATCGGGGACCCAACCGGTATTCTCAGGATTCTGTTCGAGGCAAGGGAGCCAGCATTGACGATTTTAGGACTCGGCGGGGCCGCGGACGTCATTCGATCGCCAGTGCAGCAGGCAAGACAGCGCCTCGAAAGCATGGATTCGGTCCGGACCCAGGAAACACCACGAGGGGACGACTGTGCTATCGACGCAAATCGACTACAAAATATTGACCGGAAAACCGAAGTGGCTGAGGCTGTCTGGGCACGCGAGTACGCCTCTGCGATCGGATTACGTGCGGATCCACCCAGGATCCAGACGGGCACGTTTCGCTGGACTGCACAGCAGGATGAAATCGAAGGCGTCCTATTCACGCCGAACGGTGGCACCGCGAACGAACGATTATCGAACGATCACCAATGAATTTCGAATCCACGGAAGAGCGTTCATTGATTCGGTCGACCGCGGCGGACGTGGCGGCCGAGTACGGACCGGAGTACTGGCGCGACAAGGAGGAAAACGAGGAGTTTTCCCAGGAGTTCTGGGACGAACTGGCGGACGCTGGCTTCCATGGCTTGCTGATCCCCCAGCAGTACGAGGGGGCCGGGATGGGTATCCAGGAGATGGGCCTGGCGATGGAGACGTTGGCTGCTGAAGGGGCTGGCATGGCAGGCACCTGGTATCTGGTGCTCACCGCCGGCATGGCCGCGGTCGGCATCCGCGAGAACGGGACTGCGGAACAAAAGGAGACCTACCTCCCGGACATCGCCAACGGGGAGCGGAACTTCTCCATCGGAATCACCGAACCGGAAGCCGGGACGAACACGCTGAATGTCGCCACCCGCGCCGAAAAAGATGGCGACGAATACGTTCTCAACGGCAAAAAGGCCTGGATCACCTTCTCGGACCGGGCGGACAACATGATCCTCGCGACGCGGACGACACCCCGTTCGGCGGTCGAAAAGGGCACTGATGGGATCAGTCTGTTCATCGTCGACATGGACGACCCCGGAATCGAGGTGTCGCCGATTCCCAAACATGGCATCAACTACTCGAAGTCCTGTGAGGTCTTCATCGAAGATGCCCGAGTCCCAGCGGACAATCTGCTGGGCGAGGAAGACGAGGGGTGGTGGGCACTGGTCGATATGCTGAACCCGGAACGGATCGGGTTCGCAGCAGCCGGGACCGGCATCGGGAAACTGGCCGCGAACACCGCCATCGAGTACGCCAACGACCGTGAGGTGTTCGATGCACCGATCGGCAGCCACCAGGGCGTCTCGTTCCCGATTACGAAGGCCTACGCGCGGATGGAAGCGGCAGCCCTGATGCGAGAAAAGGCGGCCTGGCTCTACGATCAGGGCGAAGAGTGTGGCTACGAAACCAACGTCGCGAAAGCGACGGCCGTCAGCGCCGGCATCGAAGCCGTCAAACAGTCGATGCAGGCGTTCGGTGGGTGGGGCTACGCCAAGGAGTACGACGTCGAACGGTGGTGGCGCGAGATCAACCTCACGCGATTGGCCCCGGTCTCCCAACAGATGGCGTACAATCACATCAGCCAAGAACTCGGGTTCCCCAAGTCCTACTGATGTTCGAGACGGTTCTCGTCGCCAACCGCGGCGAAATCGCGGTCCGCGTGATGGCGGCCTGTGAGGAGCTGGACCTCGAGACGGTTGCCGTCTATAGCGACGCCGACCGTAACGCCCAGCACGTCGCCTACGCTGACGAAGCCTACAACGTCGGACCAGCAACCGCCAGCGAGTCCTATCTCGACCAGGCCGAAATCATCGACGTCGCCCACCGCTCAGGGGCCGACGCGATCCACCCCGGCTACGGCTTCCTGGCGGAGAACGCCGAGTTCGCCGAAAGGGTCGAGGAAACCGACGACATCACCTGGGTCGGGCCGCCGAGCGACGCGATGGAAACCCTCGGCGAGAAGACCAAAGCCCGAACCGTCATGACGGAAGCCGGCGTCCCGGTCGTTCCGGGGACGACGAACCCCGTCGATAGTGCCTCGGACGTCCACGAACTCGGCGCGGAGTACGGCTATCCCATCGCCATCAAGGCCGAGGGTGGCGGTGGCGGGCGAGGAATGAAAATCGTCCATACCGAGGACGAAGTCGAAGAAGCGCTCGAAAGCGCTCGCCGCGAGGGCGAAGCATACTTTGACAACGACTCGGTCTACGTTGAGAAGTACCTCGAAGCGCCCAAACACATCGAGGTGCAGGTCCTCGCGGACCACCACGGCAACGTCCGGCACCTCGGCGAGCGCGACTGCTCGCTCCAACGTCGCCACCAGAAAGTCCTGGAGGAAGCACCAAGTCCAGCACTGGACGCCGACCTGCGCGAGGAGATCGGGGAGGCTGCCCGCCAGGGCGTCCGGGACGCCGGATACACGAACGCGGGCACGGTGGAGTTCCTCGTCGAGGACGGCGAGTTCTACTTCCTGGAAGTGAACACCCGGATCCAGGTCGAACACACCGTCACGGAAGCGATCACCGGGATCGACATCGTCCGCTGGCAACTCCGGGTCGCCGCCGGCGAGGAACTGGATTTCGCCCAAGAGGACGTTAGTTTCGACGGCCACGCGATCGAATTTCGCATCAACGCCGAGAACCCAGCTGCCGATTTCGCGCCGGCGCCGGGAACCCTCGAGACCTACGATCCACCGAGTGGCATTGGGGTTCGCCTCGACCATGCAGTTTCCCAGGGCGACGAGATTGCCGGCGACTACGACTCGATGATCGCGAAACTCATCGTCTGGGACGAGGACCGCGGGGGTTGCCTGGCGCGATCGAAACGCGCCCTGGAGCACTTCGCCGTCGATGGCGTTCACACCACCATCCCCTTTCACCGGCTGATGCTCGAGGACGAGAACTTCCGCAGAGGCGATCACACTACGAAGTACCTCGACCAAGACCTGGACGAGGCCGACCTCGAGGCTGCCGTCGAACGGTGGGGTGGTGTTGGGCCGACCGGGAACGCGGGCGGGACTGTCGAGACCTCGGCGGTTGCCGTCGAGGTCGATGGGGAACGGTTCGACGTTGTCATCGAGGACGCCGTCACATCGGCGGCTGGTAGCGTGGACACCGGGGGGTCCCACGGCTCGGCGGAGGAGCGCAGAGCCGGTAGCGCGGCGGGGGCGGGCAGCTCCGGTAGCGATGCCGGGGCCAGAAGATCGGGCGGCTCGGCAGATGGTACATCGCCCGATGTCACTGCCACGGAGGCCGTCACCGCAGACATGCAAGGGACGATCCTCTCGGTCGAGGTCGAATCGGGTGACGAAATCGATCAGGGCGACGTCGTCTGCGTCCTGGAAGCAATGAAGATGGATAACGACGTCGTCGCGACTTCGGGCGGGACGGTCGCAGCAGTCCCGATCGCCGAGGGCGACTCCGTCGACATGGGCGACCCCCTCATCACACTGGAGTGACAATCGATGCGAATCAGCATTTCAGAAGACACGACTGAAACGGAGGCCCGGGTTATCGCCGAGGCCATGGCAACCCACTATGGGGAGACCGTGACTGTTCTCAGCGATAGTGGCGAGGAAATCGCCAGCGCCGACGACGATGGCGATGGGGAACAACCGGGCGATACCAAGCA
>JBKEGM010000330.1:0-3604 GCA_046710005.1 Natrialbaceae archaeon | reverse complement strand
CGTGGCGGTCTCCGCGATCGATCCGTCCGATTCGTCCGATGAGGTGCTGGGGACAGCAGTTTCGCCGGTCGCGTCCGCCCCTGTGGCTTCGGCTCCGTCCCAGACCCAATCGTCGTCGGCGTCGGCGGCCTCCAGTTCTTCGGTGAGGTCGGCCGAACAGTGCATACAGTACGTCGCCGTCTGGCCGATCGGTTCCCCACACTCCGGACAGTGCGGGTCATCGACAGAGTCACTCACGGTACGTTCCCCGTTCCTGGCGGCTGGATCGAGTCCTCACGGTCCTGTCCCCTGATGGGGTGCATACGGCTACACACCTTTCACCATTGGGGGCGGCGGAATCGTCCCATCGGGAGTACGTGAGCGCCGAGGCGGTCGACGGTCTCGCGTTCATCCGAGAGGAGTCTCCCACGAAGCCCCAGTGAACTGGCTCACTGATCGAGGATCGAACCCCCTTACAGGCTCGCTATCAGGATTCCATTGCGGTGGAGAAACGGTTCAAAACGCTGCTGAACGGTCGTGAACCCGGCAAAACGATCAAGCCAATTTATTCACAAATACCCCAAACCTCACAGTGTGTCGTCGGGCCCAGCGTCACGGGGGCGTTCAAAATGCCTTGTCCACAAACACTGTTCATGGTGTTGCCATGTCGGGTCGTCTCGACGTTTCCTTCCGGCGACACGTTCCGTCAGGTTGTACGGATAATGGGTTTTGTGGCGAAGCCCCAGCGACACACCAGCGTTCATCGTCCCGGAGCACCTGAATTTGGATATGGACCTCACCGTCGATCACGTCCCCGTCGCGTGGCACGACCTCGACGAAATCACCGGTATCTTCGAGCGACTGGGGTTACAGCCCGAGTACGGCGGCGTCCACGGGAACGGCGTCACCCACATGTCGGTCCTCGGGTTCGAGGACCGGTCGTACGTCGAACTCATCGCCGAGCGCGCACCGGGCGAGCACGACTTCTGGCCCGACCACATCGCCGCTGACGCCGGCCCCGCTGCGTGGTGCATTCGCGTTCCCGATATCGTGACCGAGTGCAAGCATGTCCTCGATCGCGGGCAACCCGTTCGTGGGCCACTCCATGGCGCCCGCGAGCGCGACGACGGAACGCTCGTCGAATGGGATCGCGCGGAGTTTGGGTCGCCCGAGGATCGACTGGCGCTGCCCTTTGCCATCGAAGACCGGACCCCACTTTCCTCCCGCGTGTCACCGACGTCGGGCGTGCTGGACGGCCCGCTGACCGGAATCGGGCAGGTCGTCGTCGCCGTGCATGATCTCGAGGGGCGCATCCGGGCGTTCAGGGACCTGTATCGACTCCCGAAGCCGATTCGCGAATCAGTCGAGTGTTTGGGCACTGTGGCCTCGTTTCCCGGCCAGCCGCTGGCCCTGGCCACCCCGGACGGGACGGGGTGGCTCGAGGATCGTCTCGACCGACTGCCGGCGGGGCCCTGTACGGTGCTGCTCGGAACTGATGATCTCACTGCGGCTCACGAGGCGTATCCCCTTCGGGAGACGCAATCGTGGCCGGACGGCCGGGTTGCCTTCTTTGACGACGACAGATTGGGATACCGGCTGGGCGTCGTCACACGCTCCTGAGACGGCCGCGGTTCCCTGCATACGATTGGGAAGGGCCGCCCCCAGCGCTATCGGAGCCCGAACAGGCGCTCGCGCAGGCTCCGGCCGATGGACCGCTCGGTCAGGAGGATTGTCTGGTCCACTTCGGTGACAACGTCGAAGTGCAAGGAGTCGGTGACGACCCGCGACAGCAGGCCCTGCTCGGTGGCCCCGATCATGATAACGGTCTTGTCGGCGCCCTCCCGAGCGATCGCCGATTCGATGTCGCCGGAATCGTCGACGACGAGGTCGACGTCGCCGAACCCGTGACCGTCCGCCCATTCGGTGAGGAACCGTTCGCCCGCCTCCCGTTCATCGGGGTCGACGACGTGCAACAGGGTGATCTCCGCGCCGGCGGTCGAGCGGAGCACCTGCGCGACTTCGGCACCCAGATCGCTGTGGGGCGTGTCCGCGACCGGCAGGAGGATCCGTGAGGGATCGAACGCGCTGCCCTGCAACACGAGGAAATCACAGGGGATGTGGCTGGTCAGTTCGCTCAACCGGGGCTCGGCGCGGCCGGCGGCCCACAGCCGGTCGTCGTCCCGACTCATGACGACCAGGTCGGCGTGCTTCCGGTCGGCGATCTGGAAGATCTCCCCGAATGAGCGGTGGGAGACGATCGTCGACGTCTCGCAGGCGACGTCGTAGTTCTGTGCCCGGTCCCGGACGGGCGCCAACTGTTCATCGGAGTCGGCGACGATCGCTTCGTTTCGCCCCGCCCCGTAGCCGCTGGCCGTTCGGTCCGGGACCTGCACGACGTGGACGGCGTGAACCTCGGCGTTTTCCTTCGCGGCAGCGATTGTGAGCGCGAAATCCACAAGGGGGGACTCTGCAGGCGGGTTCGCGATCGGGACCAGCACCCGATACGGACCGGTTTCGTCGGCGATCGGGACCTCGCTGGTGTCAATCAGGGGCACGTAGGACCGACCGACCAGGCTTCCGAACAGCCACTCGCGATTCGAGAGCTGGCGGTCGGCGCCCTCGAAGCGGGCCGACTCGAGGCGCTGTTGGGTCGTCTGGAAGTAGTTGACGACGGTCACGAGCACCACGCCGCCGACGGTGTTCCCGAGGAGGACCGGCAAGACGAACCCGAACATGCCCGACAGGAGGGCGAAATCTCCCTGGAACACCAGGTACAGCATCTCCGTGAACGAGACCACGACGTGGAAGAGCCCGCCCATCGGGATCGCCAGGAACGCCAGGTAGACGACCACGAGCCGCGAGATTGTGTCCCGGGCGGAGTAGTCGACCCAGACCACCCCGGCGACGATCAGCCCTGCGAAAATGGCCTTGACGAACAGCGACCACCACCCCGTCGCGATCCCCTTCTCCGCTATCTGGGCCGCGGCTGCCGCGGCCTCCGGCGAGAGGACGCCACCCCATGCCAGGGTGGCGGCGCCGGCGGCACCGCCGACAAAGTTACCCGCCAGCACGACGGTCCAGTTTCGCAGGAGTGCGGGCAGGCTCGCGAGGCGGTCGAGGGCCAGAGCGACCGGTGGCAGGGTGTTCTCGGTGTACAGCTGGTAGCCACCGATGATGATGTAGATGAACCCCAGTGGATACAACATGGCGCTCAGAATCGGGTGACCGCCCGTCGCGGCCGTCAGGGAGACGTACAGCAGGAACGTAATCGTGATCGCGAAACCGGCCGCGAGCCCGCTGAAGAAGAGTTCGCGGTTCCCGGACGTGATTTCCTCGTCTGCGGCGGCCACGATGCGCTGGAACACTTCGTCGGCGCTGAAGCGATCCCGGACGACCGCGCCGACCGCTGGCGCGCCACTCCGCGAACGCTCGACGGCTTCGCGGACGGATTCCTCGGGATCGGTGGGTTCGGAATCGGCCATTAGTTGGACTCGGCGGTCCGGCACGAAAGTAGTTGGCCTCCACAGCCTTTGGACCGGGCCGGTTGGGTTCCCCGACCGCGGGACTGCCGGTTCCACACCCCAATGTGTCTCCCGCCCGCGAGAACCTCTTCCGTGGTTTGCCC
>JBKEGM010000329.1:0-3605 GCA_046710005.1 Natrialbaceae archaeon | reverse complement strand
AATCCTGACGGTATCGGGGACGAGTGTCGTGGGTTCGGTTTCGTGTTCTTCGTCCCAATCGAGGGCCTTGAGAACCTGGATACGATCGTCACCAAGCGTGTTCTCCTGGACGACGTCTTCATCGAGGACAAGAACGCAGTTGGTGCGTTTGCTCACGCCGAATTTTGACGGAGGGTGGTCGATCCGAAAGCACCAGCCGGGGCCGCCATCAACGATCATTTCGTCGTCGCCAAGATCGTCCGCAGGTCTGCCGGCGGCCTCCAGGAGGGCCGAGGCCGGCGTTCCGACTGGGACGTCCAGGAACCGATGGCGGGGAACGTTGCCGTCCACGTGGACCAACTTCCGTGCCACCGGGGCCCCTTGCTCCAGGGCCCGGAACACGTTCCATATCGTTTCCGTGTTCTGTACGATCCACCCCTGGTCCATCGGGAGGCCATCGCCAATGGCGACATCGGCGACGAGTCGGAGGAGTACACTTTCCATCCCGTACTCGTACTGGTCGTCCGTGTAGGCAAACACGATCCCCGACTCGTCGTCGGGATCTAGCGGGAGTTGGTCCGGCGTGTACACGGTTCCGTGTAGGGCCTCCTCGAGTTCCTTCATCCAGGGGTCACGTTTCTGTTCCTTGCCACAGACGACGATTAGTTCGAACGCGTCGTCGAGGAGCCCATCAAACAACGAGGCGAAGTCCGCGGCCCGGGACCGTCCAAGCCATTTGTCGATGTAATAGTTGGGTTCGCTCTCCTGGTGGTTGACGAGGAGACATTGCGCCTCATCGAGTCGCTCCCACTTCGCGTACGTCGGGAACCCGGCCCCACCAGCCCCCGATACCCCCGCGTTGCGGAGCGTCGTGGCGAGCTCCGGCACTTCGACCTGTTCGAGCCGTTCTACGCTGATACTCATGATCGTAATTACGCGTCTTTGGATCGCTTGTGCATAACATTTTTTATATTCATAATAAATTTGTTATGGTTTTATTTTGTATCAATATTCTCCCCCAATCGTTCGATCGACATCGCTGTCGCATTGAACGGGAGGCAAGCGGGGATTTGCGGCCTGCATCCCAGTCGATGAACCGTAAGTCCGCGACCTGCGAAGAACCGTGCCGTCAGAGGTTCGTTTCAAAGAGCGACCGAACCCCCCAAGAGGGAACGCGAGGCCGTCAGCGAGATCGTTCATGGCCACCGATTCGTCAGTCGTGGGCGCCTCTGCGGGCCGTCCGGGTCATCAGCGGATCGCTTCCATTTCGGCCTCGTTAGCGACGTTCCGGACGTTTGTTGCGGCCTCGATGCCCAACGGAGACTCGACGGCTTCGTGCCCCTGGACCGGTAGTTCACGCAATCGTTCGGCGACCGCGCTGTCGGCCGGCACCCCCGCCGGTTCATACCGTTGGATCTTCTCGAACGCGGTTTCGAGGCCGTGCTCTGCTTCCACGATGTCGGGGTAGCCAATGAGGACCACTGTCGGATCGCCCGATCCGACTCGCGCCGTGACCTGCGGGCGGTCGGAATATGGCTCCGGTACCAGTACGCCGTCGAGGTTGTGGTCTACGAAACTGTCGTGACGAAACGGGCGACGTCAGCCTCGTCAACGGGCGGGTTCTCGGCCGCAATGCGGACAATATTGACGACCAGCGAGGGGTGGTCGTCTCGATCAATTCCGCTGAGTGTCAACTGCCTTTTCGAAGCGAGCTCTCGAATTGCTACTCGTTTGGTCCATACCCCTCTGCGCTCCGAACCAGGGGGTCAGTGTTCCGACCATACGGAACACGGTGACCGCGGTCATACTCAAACCAATCCACGACTGCGTATCCGTAGAGGTCGGTTATCGTCCGGAGGATGGTCGTCACTTCGCCGTTGGGGTTGTCGCCTGCAACCGAGAGAATTGCGTCGAAGAGCTATGGCTTATTCAGCGGCCCAGGGCGGTTCGGCGGATAAGCAGCCTGGTCGATCGTGACCGTGTCCTCGTCGAACATGAAGTGGATGAACGGTTGGGGCTTCACGTTTGGAAGTTCGAACGCTGGCTTCAGTGGAACGCGTCTCGGGCCGTCGTCGGTCACCTGGATCGGCGGAAGGAAAACGTGGGTGACCGTTTGACTGCCCAGGTACGGGTCCGGGTTCCCGTCCGCGCCAAGCGGGAGTTCCTCGTCGATAGCCAGGTTGTAATCGGCGGTCCGGACGTTCTGGGTTGTCATCAGGTGGATGGTGCGGTCCCGGTTATTCTCGTGTGTGACCTCACCGTTGACTAGCAGATCGCCCACGGCCCAGAGGGACCCGAAGGCGTACTGCGTGGGCATGAGGGGCGTGCCGATGGGGGTGATTCCGTGCATGTAGACGCCAGTCATTATTCCCCGGCCGTGGGGGTGGGCGCCGTCGTGTGTTTCGAGATGATGGATGTCGAATTCGTACCGGTTGCCGTCCGGATCGGTGAACCAGACGTCGAAATCGATCTCGTCGGGGCCATTGCCCTGTCCTTCGAACCCGGCCCTGTCGATGTACTTCAGATCGAGGGCGCCGTCCAGCTCGTTCCCCGCTTCGGATCCGATCGTTTTGTCACTGAAGGGAACGGGGATTGTCGTTCGGGTATACCGATCTTCATCATCGTTGGTCGCCCGTGCCTTCTCGGGCAGGCCAACCGGCAAGGGTAATGGTTTGTGATCGTGATCGCCTGCCAGTAATCCGACAATTTCTGGGCGGTGTTGTTTGAAGTACCAAATTTTGTGCGCAATGTGGTCGTCTCCCCGTTGTGGCGAACTCGGGCCATCGTCCGGCGTTCCGAACACGTATGGATCGATTCGTCGCGGTCCCGGCAGTATCCAGTGGACGCTGTTTCCATCCGACTGGGTTGCCTGGACGGCGAACTGCTGGTTGGCGCGTTTGTGCTTCGCGATCGACTCCGCTTTCGCGGCCGCCGAACTCGACCCAAGGAGGCCAGCGAGGCCGGCCGCCCCTGCGGTGCGAAGGACCGCACGTCTGGTAGAATATGGCATGGCGTATGTCTCCGACCATCAGTTACTGCAACACCGTATTACCAATTGCGCGCTCGGGATTGCGGTGTACATGACCACCAAAGGTTTTTTGAAGACAAGTGCATCCCGATGGGGAGTGTGTTCGACCGACTGGCCGGGACCAAGGTGGGATCACGGCCAGTGGACGGTGGCCACGTGGGTATCGATGGGGGCGATGCCTTTGAGGGGGGAGGGAACAGGAACGACGAATGCTCATTCCGGAGGCTGCTGGCATCGACCGCCGCAACTCGTACTGTGGAGGAGCGGGCCGAACGAAATTGCCGACCCTGCAGCGGCGGTGCCCTGAATCCCGGAACCACCGGTTTCTGCACGGAGTTCTCCGTCACCGGGTGCGAGAAGGAGCTACTGTGGCTGGCGGCAGTCGTTTCACTGAGGGTCGTTGTTGGCGGCGGGGAGGCCCTTCGGGATGGCCTCATCGGGGTTGGAGAGGTGGGAGACGAGGACCAGAAGCAAGGAGGGAGCGCGATACGCGAGCAGTGAAGTGGTTGCTGATGGTCCCGATTCAGTCGCTGGAAGTTTCTGATTGCCCGTTGTTCGGCGTGGTTGAGACGACGCTGGACACCGGGAAACCGACGAC
>JBKEGM010000328.1:0-3612 GCA_046710005.1 Natrialbaceae archaeon | reverse complement strand
GTTCGACGGGTTCCCGTGAAGTGGCGGCGTCCCTGGTTGCAAACCTGAAACTCCCACCGCTCGGGATTCCTCCGCGTTCACGCGGAGGAGGATGTCAATTTCGTTCGCAAAGCGACCAGAGACGGTCATGATCGCCGTCCATCGCGAAAAGCAAATCCCGCACGGTCTGACGAACCGCTTGGTCAATTCGCACATGAACCATCCCCTCCTGCGGCTGACCGTACACCACGCTTGCGCCAGACGGGGCGACGAGCACAGCGGGGAGTGTGGCCAAATCCTCCTCGCCGGCTACGAGGATGGTTTTGGTCTCGCCACGGCGGATGGTATCACAGAGTTCGCGCAACAGCCCGGTGGTCAGCGTTGCCGGGGGATTCGTCACCTCCACAGCGTCTTCGTCAGCCACCACTTCGCGTACTTCTTCATCGACCGCTTCGCGTTCGGTCCGACCATCGACCACAGCGACGTCCGGGCGACGCCCCGCACGTTCGAGATGATAGGTAACGGCATCGCCGACCGCAATCAGCGGCCCTTCGACGGACGCGAGCAGGGCCTCAGGATCCGTCTCTATTGGCCCAAGCGGGTCTTTGAACGCTGTCCGCTCCTCCTCGGGAAGCCGCAGAACGACGTCCCCTGGTGCGGATCCATTCCCAGCGGGCGTCATCGAACTTTCAGCGCGTATTTGCCCGATTCCGTGATCTCCATCTCCTCGGCGATCCGGCTGGTCTCCGGGTGCGCGATGATCACGTAGCCCGCCCAATCCTCGGTCAGCGAACTCGACCCGCAGGAGGGACAGGTCTCCTCGTCGGGATGGACGACCCGATGACACTCTCGACAGACGAGACGATCACTGGCCATGGTTATTCACCGGCAGCTGCCTCGCGTTGCTTGCGCTCTTCCTCGAGCCAGCCGTGCTTCCCGATGCCGACCTGCTTTGCTGTCAGCCCGATCTTGCTGTCCCGTGGATTGCGCTCGTCGATACTTTTCGTCACGATTCGTGCCCGAACGGCGTCCTCCACGGCGAGTGTCCGATTCGATTCGTTCGATGCGAGCTGTTGGTTCTCGCCGTCGAACGCGAGGTATTCGTCGGAAATCTGGGAAACGTGCAGCAGTCCGTCGACGGGACCGATGCCGACGAAGGCGCCGAACTCGACGACTTCGACAACAGTGCCATCGACGACTTCCTGCATCTGGGGATCGTACGTGAGGGCATCGAAGTCGGCCTCGTAATAGACCCCCGGTCGGTTCGGGAGGACTGCCCCATCACCGATATCGTTGACTTCGATGACGGAGACGACGCTCCCGACCTCCTCGTCCATGCGACCCTCCAGCTTGTCCTGAAGGAGCTTTTTCACGAGCTCGGGAGTAACGTTCGCGAGCTTTTCCGGCGGCACTTCGACCGTGTCTTTGAGCCTAACCCGTTTGTACATGTTCTACGGTTGAGTGATATCGAGTTTGTTCGTGCCCCGTAAAGCAATTACCGGTACGGACGCGTCCAACACCCGTCGCTGCAGGGGCTGATCGTTCGTGACAACGTATTCTGCCTGTCCGTCGCGAGCGAGTTCGACGATGGCGTCATCGGCGTAGGATTCGGTTGCGTCGAGGATGAGGCACCGGTCGGTCGCCAGGTCGTGGCCAACGCTGGCGGCGATGCCCTCCTCGCCCCCACTTTCCGAAAGGCGGCGAAGTTCCTCGACGACTGGCTGGGGCGTGACCGGTTCGTAGGTATCGAGCAGCCGTTCGAGTTCGTCGAACAGCCGAACGTCCAACTCGACGGGCATCATGAACCCGCTCGTGTCGATTGCAACAGTCGGCGGCATCAACCCTCGAGCGTCCCCACGCCGATGAGTCGCCAGCGCGACCCGACACGGCGATTAATTGCGATCTTCGATCCTTCGGCCGCACAAACCGGACGCTTGAGCTTGACCTCGCATTCCTGCTCGCGAGCGCTGGTGACCGACCCCACGGTTGTCGCGGTGCCGACGGTGAGCATGAGCGGTTCACCGGTCGAGATGTCCTCGACCTCGTCGCCACCCATTTCACCGACGACGCGGTCAAGCAAATCGACCTGCATCGTAAAGGAATCCCAGGCCGGTGGCAGCGTGCCCGGCGGCCCGGCGATCTGTCCGGCAAGCGCGTCGCCCTTCGTCAGTGCCGGATCCAGTCCGGTGCCGACGCCCAGCAGACCGCCAGGTGAGGCCTCGTCGACACCCTGTCCCCCCGCCTGGATCGACCGAATCGTCGTCTCGATCGAACGGAATTCGGTCGCCCCACCCTCTTCGACTTCGCGACCCGGTCGGACTTCGATGTCCTCGCCGACTGACAACTCTCCCTGAGAGAGACTCCCACCGAGTACACCCCCGGTGAGCTCGTCCCAATTCGTCCCTGGCCGGTTGATGTCGAAGCTCCGGGCGGCGTGCATCCGCGCGTCCGTGTCGGGATTACGGTCCGGTGTCGGGATGTGCTCCTCGACAGCGTCCATCAGCAAGTCCATGTTGACGTCCTGCTGGGCGCTGATGGGAATCACCGGTGCGCCTTCGGCGACGGTGCCCTCGACGAAGGACTGGATCTGTTCGTAGTTGCGCGTGGCCTCCTCCCGGCCCACCAGGTCGATCTTGTTTTGCGCGATGACGATGTTCTCGATCCCGATGATGTCCAGGGCCATCAGGTGTTCCTCGGTCTGTGCCTGGGGGACGTCTTCGGTGGCCGAAATGACGAGCACGGCGCCATCCATGATGGCGGCCCCAGCAAGCATCGTGGCCATGAGCGTTTCGTGTCCCGGTGCGTCCACGAACGACACCGTCCGAACGACCTCGGTGTCAGCGTCGTGCTCGGGACACGTCTCATCGACGGTATACGCCGCCGTTCCCTCGCACTCCAGACAACGCCGGAAAACGGCGTCAGCGTAGCCGAGCCTGATCGAAATCCCACGTTTCATCTCTTCCGAGTGCTGATCGGTCCACTGGCCGCTCAGCGACTGGACCAACGTCGTCTTTCCGTGGTCGACGTGGCCGACAAGACCAATGTTCACCTCCGGTTGACGGTGTGTTCCTACCATGTGACCTCCTGAATAATCTTGCGTAGGGGTTCGCCCCGTGCGAGTGATAAACCTACTGTTCTGGACCAACATAGCGGGGCCAACTCACCGACATATCGTTGAGAGAGCGAGTTGCCACCAGACGGGGACTGGATATGATGTCATTTACCAAACCTGAACTTACTTCAGTTAAATCTTTAGGGCTGTCGTCACCTCCTGTGGGACATGAGCGAAGCCAGGGGTTCCGACTCGATCGATCACCTCGATCCAGCGGAAGCGTTTGCGGCCATCGGGAACGAAACTCGTCTCGCGATCCTCGAAGCGATCTGGGAGGCGAACGAACGGCCCGTCGCCTTTTCGGACCTTCGAGAGACCGTCGGGATGCGTGACAGCGCTCAATTCAACTATCACCTCCAGCAACTGACCGACGGATTTGTGGTCAAGGTCGATCCAAACGAAGCCGACCCTCGCGGGACTCCGTCATCGAACCGGCGATCGGACGGTGGGTACGATTTGCGGAACGCCGGGGAGAAAGTGGTTCGATCGGTGCTTGCAGGAACGTTCAACGAGCACCCGAC
>JBKEGM010000327.1:0-3623 GCA_046710005.1 Natrialbaceae archaeon | reverse complement strand
CCATGCTGCCCACGTACCGCGAGGCATCGAGCCGTGAACCAAGCCCTCGACGGAGGTAGGTGCGGTGCAGTTCGATCCCGAACAGCCCCACGCTCGCGACGGCGAGGCCGCCGGCGGTTGCGAGGCTAGCGGCAACCGCCCGCCAGGTCCGCTGTTGAAGGTACCAGCCCCCGATTGCGGCCGGGAATAGCTTGGGCAGCGACGCCAGGGCAAGGCTGGCGCCGGCCAAGCCGTCCCGTTCCCACTCGATCCAGACGATGCCGGCAGCCACCCCCACCGCCACCAGCAGGTTAACGTTCCCGTAAAACAGCGAGGGGACGGCATAGGCCGACCCGATCACGAATCCGGCGATCAGGGCCCGATCGATTCGTTCCAGACGGAGGCCGGGCCCCTCGACGATCCGCCAGAGGATGCGGGCGAGTCCGAGCCCGGCGCCGACCTGGATCACTGTGAGCAAGGCGAATCCAGGCCAGGGAGTTGAAAACAGTGCGAACGGGAGAAACGCAATCACGGCGACGGGCGGGTAGAGAAATCGATAGGTGGGATGGTCGGGTGGGGTCACCGTGTAGAGGTCGCCACCAGCGAGGACGCCCGGCCCGGCACCCCCATCAAGGACGGCCTGGCCGGCGTGGTAGTAGACCTCGAAATTGATCGCGAGCAGCCATCGACGGGCCGTCCAGAAGTCCACGAGTGAGACTACTCCGAACAGGATTCCCGTCGCGAGCACCAGTCGTGCACCTCGACGGGACATTGGCCCTCGATCAGGCCTTCAAGACCTGCTGGAGTATACCCGGGGCGTCCTCGAGGGCCGCGTCGAGTTTCTCGACGTCGGGGCCGCCACCCTGAGCGAAGTCGGGGGGTCCGCCACCGCCCCCACCCACCGTCTGGGCGAGTTCGCCAACCACCTCGCCGGCATTGACGCCGCTCCCCTCCGGCGCTGCGACGACGAACTGTGCTCCGTCGTGGGCACTTCCGATCACGGCGATCTTGCCCTCCTCGACCAGCGCATTTGCGGTCGCCCTGAGTTCGTCCATGTCGCCGTCGAGGCGCCGGATCACGGCCGTCACGTCCTCCACCTCGACCTCTTCGGCCTCGGCGCCGCCTGCTGCCCTGACTTCCGCGAGTTCTTCTTTGAGGGACTGGATGCGCTTGCCGCGCTCCTTCCAGTCGTCGAAAAAGCGGGCGGCCGTTTCGGGCACTTCCGCCGGGTTCACGTCGAGAATTTCTGCCGCCTCGTCGAGGGCGTCCTCGGTTTCCTGGGTCGCCTCGATGGCGGCTGAACCTGCCGAGAAGACGATTCGTTCCACCCCGTCCTGGACGCGCTCGGTCGAGCGGACTTTGACCGTCCCGATGTTCCCCGTTCGAGAGACGTGGGTGCCACCGCAGGCCTGGACGTCGTCCGCCACTTCGATAATCCGAATCTGCTCGCCGGTTGGGATGCCGCCCTGGTAGAGGTCGAACCCGTATTCTTCCTCGGCCTCGTGGCGGTCCGGCCAGGATTGGTCGACGCCCACGTTGTCCCGGACCGTTGTGTTGGCAACGCGTTCGATTTCCTTGATCTCCTCGCGAGAGATCCGGTCGTAGTGGTGCAGGTCGATCCGCGAGGACTCGACGCCCTTCTGGGCGCCCGCCTGGCGGATATGATCGCCCAGGACTTTGCGGGCGGCGTCGATGACCAGGTGAGTGGCGGTGTGGTTGCGCATGAGTTGTCGGCGCCGGTCACCGTCGACCTGCCCGCGAATGATATCGCCCTTCCCCGGATCTCTGTCAGTGCGATGCATGATGACGCCGTTCTCGATCTGGACGTCGGTGACGTCGACGGTGGCTTCGTCCGAACTCAGCGTCCCGGTGTCTGCAGGCTGGCCACCGCCTTCGGGATAGAACATGGTCTGGTCAAGGACGACGTCGTAGCCGCCGTCCCGGTCGAATACGTCCAGGACGACCGCTTCGAACGAGAGGCGTTCCTGCTCTTCGTAGTACAGGCGATCCGTTTCAGGGAGGTCCTCGAACCTGGGATCCTCGGTTTCGCCCGTTTCTTCCGCAATCTCGCCGCCCTCGTGACGCTGGGCGACGAGCCCGTAGAAGTCCTCCGGCCGGTCGACATCGACGCCAAGGTCGCCAGCGATGTCCTCGACCATCTCGGGTTGGATGCCGTGGGAGTCGTAGAGTTCGATGAGTTCCTTCGGCGGGATCGGCTCGTCGCGTTCGGCGTACTCCTCGGCGATCTGGTGGACTCGGCGGCCACCCCGTTCGAGCGTCTCGGCGTATTTCTCGACTTCGGAGCGGACCATCTCCGTGATCGTGTCCCGGTTTTCGTAGCCGAGGCGTTGGGCCTCCATGTCGACGAGTTCGTCCAGCGGCGCGTCGACGCCGACGTTATCACAGAGCCGTTTGGTCCGGCGCAGGACCATCCGCGCCAGGTAGCCCGTCGAGACGTTCGACGAGACGATGCCGTCACCGAGCATATATGCGAGCGTGCGAACGTGATCCGCGATGGCGTAGACGTCCTCCCGGGGTTCCATGAGTTCCACAAGCCGGTCCCGGGTGACGTCGAGCTGATCGGCGATGGTCCCCCGGGCGGTCTCCATGTCTTCGGCTTCGTCGATGTCCATGTGCCCGGCCAGTTTCGAGGCTCGGTGGACGAGGTCGCGTTCCGCGTCAGTGTACTCGATCCCGGCGTTGTCCTCCAGGAACTCGATCATGTCGGGATAGATCGCTTCGTAGACGGTCGGCGTCCCTTGGGACATCCAGGCCCATCGTTCCAGGCCGTATCCGGTGTCCACGACGTAGGTGTCCATCATCGAGTACTGCTTCCCGTCTGGCATCTCGTAGTCGCCTTCGGGGTCCTGTTCCATCTGCATGAACACGAGGGTCGCGAGTTCGACGCCCCGGTAGATGACCTCGAACGCGGGTCCCGCGTTCCCGCCGCCGTACCACGGATCCTCGATGTAGACGATTTCGTCCAAGTCCGCGCCCATGTCCTCGAGCAACTCGTCACAGAGGGCGACAGTTTCGTCCTTCCAGTAGACCTCGCCCTCGTACGCGTAGTCCCCCTCGGCGTCCTCCCGGACATTGAACGCGTGGTGGGCCATCATTTCGAAGGCCATCGTGTGCCGTCCCGTTTTCCCGACGTTGTCGATGTCCTTCATCCGGATGCACGGCTGGGAGATGGTCAGCGGATTGGCCGGCGGCGGCGTCTGCCCCGACGTGACCAGCGGCTGAAAGTCATAGATCGACGCCTGCGTCAGCAAGACGTCGTCACGCCACCGGTTGGCAGCCACGGGATAGGGTTCGATCCGTTCGTGATCGTGCTCCTCGAAGAACGAGAGGAAGGCTTCCCGCATCTCCTCGAGCGTGTGCTCCTCGGGAAAGCCCGGGTCGTCTATGAACGCGTATTCGCCACAGGGCGGTTCGCCACAGACCTCACGATCCTCGTCGCGCGTCCAGAAGTTGTCCCCACACTCCGGACACTGCTTGCGCACGAAGTCGTGTTCCTCGAAGTAGTCGAGACGGTACTCCTCCTCGAGTTCGGTCATTGGGGATATGTCGCCGACCATCGCCTAAAACCTTTCCGCAACGCCGGCACTGCCGGAAAATAGGGTTCTGAAGCTCTCTCGCCGGAC
>JBKEGM010000326.1:0-3629 GCA_046710005.1 Natrialbaceae archaeon | reverse complement strand
CGCACCGTTCGGACCGAGGAAGCCAAACACCTCGCCGTCCTCGACTGTGATATTTAATTCCTGGACGGCCGTGATGTCGCCGAAACGCTTCGTTAGGCCGTTTGTTCGAAGAGCAGACATGTGAATTCGTTTGAGTATCGGCGGATAAGGCTTTTTATCTCCAGTCTAAATGTTTAAATCGATCCGAGACCCCTGCCGAGGGTTTGTGAATCGTTCACTTCTCAGAATTCCGCGTCCCGCTCCGGCACCACCCCGTCCTCACCTTCGCCGCCCTCCAGGTCGAATTCCTCGCGCAACTCGCGAATCCGATCCCTGATGTCGGCCGCGAGTTCGAACTCGAGGTTGTCGGCGGCCTCCCCCATTCGCTCCTCCAGCTCCTCGATCAATCGCGCGGCCTCCTCGGTGTCCGCCGGCCCCTCGCCGGCTACCGAGGACGTATCGGTCTTGCTCCCCGGCAAACTCGTCTCGCCGATGGCTTTCTGGATGGTGGTTGGCTCGAGACCGCGCTCCTCGTTGTACTCGCGCTGGATCCGCCGTCGTCGTTGGGTCTCATCGATGGCCGACTGCATGGCGTCGCTGACGTCGTCGGCGTAGAGCACCACCTCGCCGTTGACGTTCCTGGCGGCCCGGCCCATTGTCTGGACGAGCGTGGTCTCCGACCGGAGGAACCCCTCCTGGTCGGCGTCGAGAATGGCAACCAGCGACACCTCGGGGATGTCCAGGCCCTCCCGGAGCAGGTTGATTCCGACGAGGACGTCGATTTCGCCCAGTCGAAGCGACCGGATGAGTTCGTGGCGCTCCAGCGTGTCGGTCTCGTCGTGCATGTACGCCACGTCGATTCCGGCGCCCTCCAGGTACTCGGTGAGGTCCTCGGCCATGCGCTTGGTGAGCGTGGTCACGAGCACGCGCTCCTCGCGCTCGATTCGCTCGTCGATGCGGTCCATCAGGTCGTCGACCTGCCCCGTCGCGTCGGCCAGTTCGATGGCGGGATCAACGAGGTGTGTCGGCCGCACGATCTGTTCGACGACCTGGTCGCTCGTCTCCCGTTCGTAGTCGGCCGGCGTCGCGGAGACGTACAGCATTTGGCCGGTTTTCTCCTCGAACTCCTCGAAGGTCAGGGGCCGGTTGTCGTAGGCGGTCGGCAGGCGGAAGCCGTGTTCGACCAGCGAGTCCTTGCGGGACTTGTCACCCTCGTATTGCCCGCGAATCTGGGGAAGCGTCTGGTGGGACTCGTCGACAACCGTCAGGAAGTCCTCGGGGAAGTAATCGAGCAGGGTATAGGGCGCCTCGCCCGATTCGCGGTCACTGAGGTGAACCGAGTAGTTCTCGATTCCCGAGCAGTAGCCCGTCTCTCGCAGCATTTCCAGGTCGAAAGTGGTGCGCTCCTCGATACGCTGAGCGGCGACGTGGTCACCCGTGCGCTCGAAGTACCGAACCCGGTCGTCCATCAGGTCCTCTATCTCCTCGATTGCTCGCTCCAAGCGGTTCTCGGGGATCGAATAGTGTTCAGCTGGGTAGACCAGGACGGCAGGCTCCTCGCTCTTGACCTCACCCTCGAGGGGATCGAGCTTCATCAGGCGATCCACCTCGTCGCCCCAAAACTCGACTCGGAGAGCGTAGCGACCGTACATCGGGTAGATCTCGACGGTGTCGCCGCGGACGCGGAAGGTGCCCTGCGTGAAGTCCACGTCGTTGCGCTCGTAGTTCAGGTCGACCAGCCGAGCGAGAAGTTCGTCGCGGTCGATCTCCTGGCCCCGCTCGATCCGCAGAGACATGTCCTCGTAGTTGGTCGGGTCCCCGAGGCCGTAGATGGCCGAAACGGAGGCGACGACGATCACGTCGTCGCGAGTCAACAGCGACCGCGTCGCGGAGTGGCGCAGTCGATCGATTTGCTCGTTGATCGAGGCGTCCTTGTCGATGTACGTGTCAGTTTGCTCGACGTAGGCCTCGGGCTGATAGTAGTCGTAGTAGGATACAAAATATTCTACTGCATTATCCGGGAAAAGATTCCTGAACTCTTCGTAGAGTTGCGCCGCGAGCGTCTTGTTGTGGGCGATCACCAGCGTCGGTTGCTGGCGTTTCTCGATCGTCCACGAGACGGTGTTGGTTTTCCCTGAGCCGGTCACGCCCAAAAGGGTCTGTTTTGTCATCCCCGACCCGAACCCCGCCACGAGTTCCTCGATGGCGTCAGGCTGGTCGCCCGCTGGCTCGAACGGGGCATCCACGCGAAACTCGCGCTCGACGTCCGGGCGGTCGGGGGATAACGGTCCAGAATCGGCGTCGCTCACGGTTATGCTGGATTACGGGCGAAGATACTTGATCCGCTCGTTTGCGGGTCTGTAGCCGAAACGGTGACCGAATCCAGTCTCTATCGCCGAGGGGGCAATTCAACCAGACCGCCCCTACGCCGGGCCGAAGGCGTTATGGCGCCGCTCCGAGGCCATTCGATCATGGAGCAACTCGTCGACCGGTGGGATGAGGGACTGGCAGTCGTCGGGGCACTGGTGGCCTTCGTCGCTGGCTTCCTGCCGTGGTTCCGGGCCGCTGGCCGGACGACAGGAACCGAGTTCTTCGGACCGTTAGTACCGATGCTCGCCATCGGGGCGCTAGCGTCCCTGGCGCTTTTGGACCGAACGAGTGGACCCCGGCTCCTTCTCGGCGCGATCGGGGTCACGATGATCGGCCTCGTTTTCCTGGTATACGAGGAGGCAAACGGCGGCACGGTTGCAGTCTCCATTACCTGGGGCGGATATCTCGTGTTGGCCGGGGGCGCAGCCCTCGCGGTGGCCGGGACGTTTCCGGTGCTTCTGGAACCGGCGGAAACCTGAGGGGGACGGATCGATCTGAGCTATCTCGGGTCAGGATCGACATCGAGGCGTTCGAGACGCTGGCGATAGGCCTCGTCTGCGGTCCCGATAACCGTGCTCGCCGCCTGTTGGGCGGTCGACCAATCCTCATCCGTTACACAGCCGTCTGCGATCGCGGTCGCCGTCAGGTCCTGAAGTTGCTTGACGTCGGTTCGAAAGTGGCGATACGTTTCGGCCACCTCCGGATACGTGGCCCCGATGAAGAAATCGACGATCTGGTCGACCGTGGCCTCAGTAGCGAGGGTCCACCCGAACAACCCACCGAGGCGACCGGGTGTCGTCGAAAAGGACGGGCTTTCGAACCACCGTTCCACTGTGGGGGTATCGCTGGCCGCCTGGCTGATCGCCTGGCGATGCTCGGCCACCCTCGCCGCGGCCATTTCGAATAGGTCGGCAGCCAGTTCGTCGGACTCGTTGCTGGCCCAGGCGTCGAAGGTGGATTCGGCTGCCGTCAGTTCCCGGATCGCGACCGCATGAACGGTCGCCGCATCGACGGCCCCGTCGGTGAGTGCGAACAGGGCCTTCGACGTCCCGAGTCCGGCGAGCTCCGTCTCGTGATCCGCTCGCAACAGCGCGACGAGGTCCGGGCCGTTCATGTCCGTCTATAGGGAGTACCATGGCTTGTATCTTCGTCCAGAGGGACCACACCTGGCGGATGGTTTCAGCATAAGACAGCGCGGAGCCCCCTTCCTCAACGAGCAGCGCAGTCCGCGTGAGCGGACAAGCAGCGCAGTAGGGAGGGGAGGAGCGCGTCACACCCCA
>JBKEGM010000325.1:0-3634 GCA_046710005.1 Natrialbaceae archaeon | reverse complement strand
AAAAACCTGACAGGGCCCCGAGCTCAGCGAGGACCGCAGCGACGTCAGCGAGTGTGTATCCTGCAAGAAAAACGGGGCCCAATCAGAGCGAGGAGCGTAGCAGCGAGCGTGAACGTTGGCCCGATCACGGTGGCTAACCGGTGGGGAGCAGCGACGTCGGTTCCACTGGGTGGACCAACAGCGTCACCGTCACGTGACGCCACAGAAGAGCGTATGGAACCAACTGCCAACGAAAGATACCGGCAAGTGATAGCGAGAAGTCGACGAAAGCAACGACCCATAGTCCACGCACAATATGGGCGAAATTGAAGGACATTGAGGGACCTAACGCAGAGGGTTCGGTACGCCCGCTCCGTATCGGAGACGTTAACGTCGATGCCGACAGTGCGTAGCCCATGAGCGCTCGCAAAACGAAACCAGCGCAACCAGTGGGGGGACCCGGACCACATCGATGAGCAGTTCCGATACCGATCAGTCGATCGCAGTGCGTCTGTCCCGGCGTCTCCAGGCCGTCGAGCCGATCCGGCGAGCCCGCGAGGAATCGATCGGGGCCGGGGTCGCCGTATTTCCCCGGTGGCTCCGATCCAACCTCCAGACTCTCGCTCGTGGCGGAAACCGTCCGATCACCGAGCGCCCCAAAGACCGCATGGACGAGCGTGACACGATGTTCGCCCGCGCCGAACGGACGCCCGAAACCGAGGCCTACGAGGACTATTACGAGCGTCGGCCCGACCTACAGGCAACCGACGACCGGATCCGGGACAAGCCGGAACTCGGCTCCCCGGAGGCGCTGTACTACGATCCCGCGGTCACCCCGGAGGCCGACCACTACTTCGAGTCGATCGAAGAAATCGACCCCGACCCCGCGGTCGTGAAGGAGTGGGCCGACCGCCTCGACGAGGCCGACGAACCACATCCGGTCCTTCGCGAAATGGCAGATTCGCTCGGCGCAGTCGACGTCGGGTTGACGACGGTTCCGCAGGAGTACGTCTACACGGAAAAGGGGCGATTCGACCATAACTACGGCGAGTCGGTGGCCCTCAATCACGATCACGCCCTTGCCTTCCTGGTGGAGATGGATTTCGAGGAAATGCAACACGCGCCGAAGGCACCCGTGATCCGGGAGTCCGCCCGACAGTATTACAGGGCTGCACGAATCGCGAAGACGACGGCCGCGGTACTGGAGGAAGCGGGCCACGATGCCGCCCCGCAGTACGATGCCCACTACGAAGTCGTTCTCCCGCCACTAGCCGTCGAGGCCGGACTCGGGGAACTCGGCCGAAACAACATTCTCGTCGCCGACAAGTACGGCAGTCGGGTCCGGATCGGCGCCGTCACAACTGACCTTCCGTTGCCAAATGACGACCCGATTTCACTCGGCGTGGAGCGCTTCTGCCGACACTGCAAGCGCTGTGCGACCCAGTGTCCCTCGCAAGCGCTCACGACGGGCGAGAAGGTCGACGTTCGCGGCACCGACAAGTGGCCCACGGACGACGCGCGGTGTTACTCCTTCTGGCGTCAGGCCGGGACCGACTGCGCCATCTGCATGAGCAACTGCCCGTTCTCCCACCGGAACACCCCGCTGCACAACGCCGTCCGCCTCGGGATCAAGTGGGCGCCGTGGCTGGCCCCGGTTTTCCTGTACTTCGACGAGTTGCTTTACGACCGCGAACCGGCTATCGGCGGGAGCGCGTCCGCCGACGAGGCGACCGGCCGGTCGCCGCGATGATTCCCTGACGACGCGAGTGGAAACATACAACTGTGGGTCCGGAAAACGACACCACATGGTCTCCCAATTGTCGCTAACCATGCTGCCCGTCGCCGGCCTGTTCGGCCTGCTGGGATACCTGATCCGGGAACGACAGATGTTGCACCTCGTCGCCGGCTACGACCCGTCGAAAGTGAGCGACAAGGCGGGCCTCGCCGACTTCTTCGGGACGCACATGTACGTCCTTGCGCTTCTGACGCTCGGCACCGTCGGCGCGGACGCCACGGTCGGGGACGACGCCCTGCTGTGGGGTGGCTACTGGGTCGCCTTCGCCGTCGTTTTCGTCCGAATCCTCCTCGGCGCGAGAACGTACGAGGACGGCTAGCCACGTGAACGGCTTCGAAAGAGAACGTGGGGACGCGCAAGTCGCAACATACCGGTCCCACAATCGGACGGCGGACGAAACGAGGCTCGATGCGCCAGGTGTGGCGGACGAACGCCCGGATCTCGTCGTTGGCCCCGCTGTAGCGTGGCCGGCTCCAGTATGCGACGACGGGACACGGTTCGAACTCCATCTATATGCGCTTTCCCCCCGAAACGATCATTTGCCACCAATCAGGAACGGAGTTTCCGCCCGCAGGATATCGGCCCACTCAGCGGAATGCACCGAGATGACCGTCCATCCGTTCCGCAAGGTGGGTTTCGATCCGATCCCGGTCCCAGCCCAGCGGGGAAAGGACACTCCGAGCCGCCCTCATGGTCCGGTCGCGGTAGAACGCCCGGTCGTACGTCGTCGGATTCTCGGGCAGCAAACGGACCCGCTCGCGGGACGATTTCCCGTCGTCGACCACCACGTACTGGACGTCCTGTCCGGGGAACCGTTCCAGGCCGAGCGCCGCGCTTCGCTCCAGCGCGGCCGCGTTCCGGGTGTCCTGGCTGTACTCCCCGAGTCGCTTCGAAACGCGGTTCGTGAGCGCGAGGCGGGCCGGGGCGACGTTCCCCGTCTCCAGGGTCGAGAGGTGCGAGCGGAGGCGATCACAGACAGCTACCGGATCGCGGGTTTCGTCGAGCACGGTGATCAGGTCCTCCTGGACGGTCGCCACCCATTCGGCGGTACTACGCTGGCGACACTCGATGCCGCGGTACTTGAAACGATCCCCGTCTTCGACGGACGAAGCGGCGTAGCGACCGAAATACGAGGTGAGTGCGCCCTCGTCGCTCGTGCGCAACGGCACGAACGCCACCCAGTCGTAGGCCGCCTCGTACTCGAGATCGATCCCGACCTCCTCGGAGATTTCGCCTGCGACGGCCCGAAGCGGACGCGAACGCTCGTCCTCACGGGCGGTTACCCACAGACTGTCGACGATGCCGTGCCGGAGGCGCCAGCCAGCCGCTTCCAGGCGCTCCTTGGCAGTCAGCAAGATGTCGCGTGCGTAGGCGTTGATCGCCTCGTGGGCCTCGATACGGCCGAACTTCGCGTTCGAGAAGCCCTGATAGCCGAAACAGGAGACCAGGATCCACTTGATAGCGTCCGATTTCCCCTGCAAGGAGGCACGTCGGTCCGGGTCGTCGGTCTCGCGGATTTCGGCCTTGATCGCCTCGCGGTCGTCGATCAGTGGTCCCAGCACCTCGGGAAGATAGCCGTCAGTCTCACAGATGCTGTAGCCTAGTTCCGGGACGTTGTCGGTGTCGTGGCAGTCACACCGGATCGTCTCCGGGCTAATGTTTCGGGTCCTGATGATGTTCGGGTACAGCGATGCGAAGTCGAGTTCGTAAACGTCCTCGTGGAACCCCACGTGGGGTGAAAGGGTGTGACCGCCCCGATCAGCGTCGTGCAGTTGCCCCATCGTCTTGAACCGTTCGTGGCGCCAGGAGCGCCAGGGAACGAGGACGTTCCGATCGCGGGCCTCGCGGATCTGCATCGCC
>JBKEGM010000324.1:0-3640 GCA_046710005.1 Natrialbaceae archaeon | reverse complement strand
GAGACGGCGGTCGATTTCGTCCCGGAGGCGTCGGGCTTCCTCGATCAACTCTTCGCCCGGGCTCCCGTCGGTCGCGGTCGTCCTCTCCGAAGCCGCCTGGAGCTCCTCGAGCGTCGATCCGAGTCGATCGAGGGTTGACCGACTGATGTCCGCTGCCCGGTCGCCAACGGCAGACCCTTCCTCGCGGACCTGACGGCCGCTCTCCGTCATCCGGATCGCTCGCTGGAGGGCCTGGAGGAGTTTCACGTTTGCCTCGAGGACGGCGATGGTCGCGGGAATCGCCACTTCGTCCGCAAACTGGATGACTTGACTGGGGTCCGGCGGCCGGGGCAACCCGAACGGACCGCGCTGCCGGTCTGGCTCGATCTCGTCACGAAGGTCGCGGAGGACCGTTTCTAGATCGCCGGCGAGGGCCGCTAGCTCCTCGCGCTCGTCCGGCGGGGTGTCGGCGTCGCTCATGGGGTTCCATTGGTAAGGAGCGTGGAAAAAGGCGCGGGTTCCTCGGAGCTCGATCAGTCAGACGGCTCGTCGGTACTGAACCGGCCACTCTACCTGGTCGGTCGCGTCGAGGGCCTCGGCGGCGTGGAGGGTGAAATAGGGGTCCCTGAGGTGTTCGCGGCCGACGATGGCGAGGTCGGCGCGGTCGTTCCGGATGAGCTCCTCGGCCTGTTCCGGTGCGGTGATTTTCCCGACTGCCCCGACGAAGACGTCGTCGACCGCTTCGGTGACGCGTTCGGAAAATGGGACGAGGAAGCCAGGCCCTGACGACGGCGGTTCCTGGTCGGGATGGATACCACCCGCACTGACCTCGATCAGATCGACGGCAGTCGACAGGTCCCGTGCGAGCTGAACGGTGTCCTCGATCGTCCAGGACTCGCGGTCAGGAAGCCAGTCCGTGGCTGAAACCCGGACGAAGACCGGCGTTCCGTCCGGGACTCGTTCACGGATCGCCCCCACGACCTCTCGAACGAGGCGTGTGCGGCCGTCGAAGTCGCCGCCGTAGGCATCTTCCCGGTCGTTCGTGACCGGCGAGAGGAACTGGTGGAGCAGGTAGCCGTGGGCGGCGTGGACCTCGAGGACCTCGAACCCGGCGTCGATCGCCCGTTCCGCGGCAGTTGCGAAGGATTCGATCACGCCCTCGATATCCCCCCGACTCATCGCTCGGATGGCGGGTGTTCCTCGGTCGGTCGGATACGGATCGCCCGAGGGGCTCAGTACTTCCCAGCCCCCATCTTTCGGGCTGAGATATTTGCTGTCGTTCCAGGGCTGGCTTTTGCTGGCCTTCCGGCCCGCATGGGCGAGCTGGACCGCCGGCGTCGCGTTCCGCTGTCTGATGAATTCTGTCGTCTCGGCGAGCGCTTTCGCGTGACCGTCGCTCCAGAGGCCGAGGTCGGAGGGTGTGATGCGGCCTTCGGCCTGGACGGCCGTCGCTTCGGTCATTACGATCCCGGCGCCGCCAGTGGCCCGACTGCCATAGTGGACGTGGTGCCAGTCCGTCGCCAGCCCGTCACGCTCACAGGAATACTGACACATCGGCGAGACCATCACTCGGTTCCGGGCGGTCACGTCTCGAATCTCGAACGTCCGGAAGAGTTCTGCTGTCATGGTCGTGCGTTCGATGGGACTGGGGAAGTGTGTGACGTTGCCCCGCAAATCGACCGGCATCGCCCCGGTCCATGGGGTTTTTTCGACCAGTTATGCACAATATTTATTGGATCGTGCCCCGTTGTCCTTGAAAGAATGGGTACGGAATTCGGCGGAACCCCCGATCGCGCGACGTTCGCGCGTACGCTGTCGGACCTGAAGCGCGAGGGGAGCAATATCTTGCTGGTTGGGGAGGACACGAGCGGTGCCCACGATGATGTTTGCCGTCGACTCCTGGGCGAGGACGACGATACGCAACGATTTCGGTTGTTCGTCCTCACACGGGACGCGGAGGGCTGTGCGGATACCCCGATGGCAACGACGGAAACGGGGCCTGTCCGGATCCTTCGGCAGGCCGGGGCGCCGAGCATCGACGCCGAGAACGCCGTAACCACGACCGTCGACAGCGATTTTCTCAGTGCGTTAGGGATGGATTTCCTCGATATCGTCGAGGAAATAGCCGCGGAAGATGACGGCCTCGAACCGGCACAACTGCGAGTGTGCTTCGACTCCATTCGGCCCCTGGTGGAACGCCACCGATCCGAGACGGTGTTTCGACTGCTGCATATGATGACTGCTCGCATCCGCGAGGAAAACGGCATGGGTCATTTCCACCTCCGCAGTGCCCGGGATCACGAACACGTCCGCTTACTGGACCCGCTTTTCGACGCCATCGTCGAGGTCCGAACGACGGACGGAACCGTCGAACAGCGCTGGCACCTTCGGGATGGCGGCGTGACCAGCGACTGGCTAACGGTCTGACAGGTCTCGACGGTCGTGGATTCGAAAGGTAAAACTTGCTGGTACGGTTCTTCCGGGATGATGGCCGATCCATCGTTCGTCATCGGCATCGCGGGTGGGACCGGGGCCGGCAAGACGACGGTCGCCCGCCTGCTTGCCGACATGGTTCGAGAGGAACCGGTGGCCGATGAGGACGGTGGCGTCACCCGGATTCCGCTCGACAACTACTATCGAGACCTCTCTCATCTGGACCTCGAGGAACGTGAGGACGTGAATTACGATCATCCGTCAGCGTTCGAATGGGAACTGGTCTGCGATCACCTCGACGACCTGCTCTCGGGCGAGCGAATCGAGATGCCCCAATACGATTTTGCCATCCACAACCGAAGTGAGGAAACCGTCACGGTGGAACCGACGGACGTGATCCTCGTCGAGGGGATTTTTGCGCTCTACGAGGAACGGGTATTGGATCGATTGGACCTTCGCGTCTTCGTCGAGACTGACGCAGATGTCCGGATCATTCGGCGGATCCGTCGGGACGTCGTCGAACGGGGTCGTGATCTGGAGGGCGTTATCGATCAGTACCTCTCGACGGTCAAACCGATGCACGAACAGTTCGTCGAACCGACCAAACGGGACGCCGACATCATCATTCCCGAAGGCGCGAATCAGATGGCAGTGGATCTATTGACGGAGAAAGTGTGTGCCGAGATCGCTGCAGACGGGACGACCGTCGCCCGCACTGAGTGGGACGATCGGTGGCGGCAGGGCGCAACGACGCAGGACCACCGTGGGTAAGAACCAAATGCGTGGGGTTCGCTTATTGGGTCGATGGGTTCCGAGCGCTGGGTGCTCATCGTCGTCATCGTGGTCGCTCTTTCCGGGTGTTTAGTCAGTACTGGATCGACTGACTCCATATATTCTGACGGGCCTGCGTCCAACATCCCGCAAGGGGACCCGATCGTGGTACCGGTGGATCGAGGGGACGGTGATCGGACCCTGGACGTGACCGACCCACCGTACCCGATAAGAAATGAAACGGTCATGCCCGCCAATCCCGACGGGCGTCCTGGGGTTGCTGACTTCCCGCCTGGAAAGGTTGGCCGAGAGGTCACCGTCGTCGTCGGCGTGGTCAATAGTGCGAACCAGAGCCGAAACGTCGGACCCCTCGTCGAGAGGACGCTCTCGTATTGGGAGCACAACGCCAGGGAGTACGTCGGTTACGGGGTGGATTTCGAACTCGAGCCCGATGCGG
>JBKEGM010000323.1:0-3660 GCA_046710005.1 Natrialbaceae archaeon | reverse complement strand
GGGATACAAATACCGTTGATCGACATCGATCCCTTGGAAAAGGATTTCGGTAAGGGTAACCCAAAGCCCCCTTCGCCACCCGACCCGAAGGAACCACCGTCCTGCGAACCCGTGGTTGGCGCGCCCGGTCCAATACCGAACCCACCAGTCTCCGTCCGTTCGCTCGAATCGATCGCGGATGCAGCCACCGAGATAACAGCAACTGAAAGGAAGGCAACAGCTACGGTCTGGAGGGCATCCTTGTCCATACCACACATCCCAGAAGGAAACACATTAAAGTTGGTAAATTTTATCGAAATTACTGCGGTTCGAGAACGGAAATTCTTATGAAATCACTGGAGAGCCTCGCGGAGAGAGCAAACATCATTGAAACACGGTCTGGGCCGTCCAAGGCGCCGCTTGCAGATTCACTACGAGATATCGTTTGTTCCCCACCCCGTAAAACGGGGTTTTGATCGCCAGTCCCACCGGCGGTTGACTACTCGGGCGCTACTCTCACCCAAAAATTATCCAGCAAAGCCCCTGTAGTTTGCACTCGAAGGATTGTCAAACCCCACGGGAGATTGCTCGCAACGTCTCTTTACCGAGGTATCCGCTTCGATTGGGATCTCGCCCCTCACTCGTCAGCGTACTGGTCCTCGATACGTCTGAGGGTGTCGATGGCCGCCGCTTCGCGATCCTCCGTGGCCATCCGGCCCCCATAACGGACTTCCTCGAACAATTCGGTTAGTCGGTCCACGTCATCTGGGCCCATGCCTGCGTCGACGGCCTCCCTGGCGAACTCCCCAGGCGTACTCGATTCGGGATGGTCGACATCGAGTTCCGTCGTCATCTCGACCCATGCCCTATAGACCTCGTTTTCGAAGGCTTCGGCCTGGTCCATTCGGTCGGCCGCCTCTCCAGCCACCCGGCCGATAGACGAAAGCGAGGTTCCCTGTTCGGCTTCCTCGGTGACGTCGTCGTTTTCCACCGCTTCATTCACGATTTCCGCGTCGGCGTTGTCTCGACGCATGAGTAGCGCCGCCACCGGACCGACAACGAGAAGACCAACGAGTATCAGGACGATCGGGTGAATCGACGGGTCGGTAACCGCATTGATTTCTGTGGCGACTTTTTGCGCGGCCCCACCGCCAGCCTCGATGGCCGCCGCAGTGTCAACCCGCATGTTGAAATTCCGCTGCCCACCGCAGTCGATAAAGAAAACGAGGACATTTAGCCCGAGGAAGGCGGTGACGAACGTGATTATGTCCGCAAAGAACCGCTCCATGATTTTTTTCAGAACGTACCAGAACCCAGCAACCACCAGCAATAGCGTGAGGATGCCTTCGAGCCGGAGGAAAAATGGGATGCAAATGCCGGCAACCTGGTTTTCTCCTTCGGAGGCGGACTCGTTCATCGGCATTCCACCCCCTCCAACTCCATCACCCATACTCCCCTCACTTCGGTTCCCGTCTGTCGATCCGACCACGGGCCCACCGGCACCAGTGGCACCACCTCCCGATGTGCTTTCCTGGTTCGTTACCTCGACTGTCGCAGCAGCAATGGAGAGCACCACAATAACAAGGAGGGCAATCGCAACAGTGCGGAGGGCGTCCCTGTCCATATCTCACATTCCCCGCAGAGAAACCTATATAACTTGCTAAACTTCTAACGAAATCAAGCTTCGTTTGACCAGATGTCCCCATTTACTATCAAAGATATTCATCCTGGACGGTGGTCGGCATTTTCCTCGAACCGATCCGCCTCAACGATCGGCGGATCCGCTCGCCAAAACAGGTTCCAGATTGTCCAGATCGAGGTGTGTATCCACAAGTGACCCAGCCCGGTCTGCTGGTGCGGGAACGACCCGGCTGGCCGGGCGATTGGCCGAACTCCCGAACGCTGTATCGAGGAAGGCATCACGGAGACCCTCATTTTCGAAAATGCCATGGAGGTAGGTCCCAAGAACGTTGCCCTCGGCAGCGCCCAGTGAAACGGGGTTCCGATCGCCCGCTGGATCGGCGAACGGTCGGCTGACCGCTCCAGTGGCCCGGGTTTCCCCCATGTGAATCTCGTACCCGGTCACCCGTCCAGCAACTCCAGCGAGCGGCCCAACACCGTCCACCTGGACGGCAGCCGGTTCGACGCGTTTCTCCTCGGAAAAAATCGTTTCGACGGGGAGCAATCCGAACCCGAGAACGTCGGCCTGATCGCCGGTCCCTTCAACGGCCGCGTTCGTGATCCGCTCGCCGAGCAACTGGTAGCCCCCACACAGCCCGACGATTGGACCTTCGAATCGGTGGAGTGCATCGTCAAGCCCGGCCTCACGACACGCCAGCAAATCGTCGACGCTGTTTTTCGTTCCCGGAATCACCACCCCGTCTGCGTCGTCATATGCGGCATCGAGCGGTCGGTATTCCACCCGGACGCCAGGTTCCCGGGCCAAGGGTTCCAGGTCCGTGAAATTCGAGATTCTGGGCAATCTCGGGACCGCGATCGTGACGGCGCGTTCCGTCGGAATGCCGTCATCTACACCCTCTATCGACCGTTCACCCTTTTCCGGAAGGTCCACGCTATCCTCGGCCGGCAGGCCTGGATCGTCGTAGGGCAAGACGCCCAGGATCGGTACGCCCGTTCGCTCCTCGAACGCCTCCAGTCCGGGGTCCAGTACCGATCGATCGCCCCTGAATTTGGTGATCGCCGCACCCACGACGCGGTCACGGAGGTCGTCGGGGAGCAGTTCGAGCGTGCCGACGAGCGAGGCGAACACGCCCCCGCGTTCGATATCGGCGACGAGCAGGATGTCAGCGTCGGCGAAACGGGCGGTCTCGACGTTTGCGAGATCTCGATCGTGGAGGTTGATCTCGGCAATCGAACCGGCCCCCTCCGCAACGATCACCTCGTGATCCGCGGCGAGGCGGGCATGAGCTTCACGCGAAGCCCCCACTGCCTGTTCCCAGGTTTCTGCGTAGTACTCGTCGGCCTCGAAGTGACCCACAGCTTCGCCGTCGATCACGAGCTGGGACTCTCCCTCCCCGCGTGGCTTGAGTAAGACCGGGTTATGATCGGTCGTTGGCCGGATGCGGGCAGCCCGTGCCTGGACGTACTGGGAGACGCCGATTTCGCCGAACCCCTCGCCAGTCGTGCGGGGGACCGCCTGGGCATTGTTCGACATGTTCTGGGCCTTGAACGGCGCCACGTCGACACCCCGGTCGTCGAACAACCGGCACAGGCCAGCGGCGACCGTGGACTTGCCGACGTGAGAAGCAGTTCCGGCGATCAGGAGGGTTTCTGTCATCGGAGCTCCTTCATCATTGTCATCGTAATTGTCACGAACTGGACGGTCTGCTGATACTTCCCGACAGCGAGGAGCATCGAGGTAAACGTCGCCCACGAACGGGCAATAATCCACCGGGTTCGCGCCGACCACGGCCGGTCCGTCACACTACTTTTCGATTTATTCCTCCCCGAAACGGTCGAAGAGCAGGGAACCGGGAGGAAAGGCTGAAAGGGTCGACTACTGGCCGTTCCAGGACCAGCCACACACTGCGGCCAGACGGCCGAAGCGAGCAGTCGTATTCCTGGGAGTCGAACAGTACAGTCTGTTCAGGTGACCGTGGACAGGGTCGCGGGTCAGTTCGGGCAACTCGAAACACGACCGTCGACCACCGTACAAAAAAC